>JAUZEY010000207.1 GCA_030838785.1 Actinomycetota bacterium
GTCTCTAACTGCTCCAGGCCTGCACGAAGGCCTCGGACAGCCCCCACCAACCGAGGTTCGTGAGCCGGCCGTGGGCGTCGATCACGTCCAGCGCCTGCCAGCGCTCCACCACGGGCGTGAGGATCTCGGTGAGCTCACCCCGGTCGCCACCCTCGGCCTCGGCCACGTAGTCGGCGAGGGAGGGAGCGTCGGCCATGGTGCGCGGTCCCCACAGGGTCAGGGCGGCAACGACGCACAACCAACCCGACGCCTCGAGGCCTTCTACGTCGTCGGTGACGGCGGCCACGTGGCCGAGCCAGGCCTGCTCGTCGTCGGGCATCTTCGGCTTCGGCCGGTCGCCGACTTCCCCCTGGATCCCTTTCAGGACCTCGGCGGCCTCGTCGAGCCCTTCCCGTTCCAGCGCCATGAGCCCCTTCCCCCCCGACAGTCGGCGTCCCCAACAGTAGGGGGGCCGGGACGGGTCGGAACGGGTGTCACCACCCGGTTCCCCGGATCGGGGGAGGGCTCTGGCCGCCGACTTCCGAATTTCGAAACCAAATCTCCGCCGAACTGCCCGTTCTGTCCCGGTTTGCGTGATTCGTCCCACTCGCCGAATCCGGCCACATGGGGCAGAATCGTCAACCGTGGGAGAAACGACGCAAGCGAACCGTCGACCGCCGTCGGCCCGCCCGGTGCAGCCCGGGCGCCCGATGCAACCGTCGCTCCGCTTCCTGGTCCGGCGAATGGCGCGTTCGCGCCGGACGCCGGGGGCCCGGTAGAGCTCAGGGGAAAACCCGGGTTCCGGGTGCTACGCCCCGAGCTCCTCGACCTGGGTCAGGAACCGGCGGATTTCCGCCGCCCGGAAGCGGCGGTGGCCACCGAGGGTGCGGACAGCCGAAATCTTGCCCGCACGCGCCCAGCGCGTGACGGTCTTGGGGTTGACCTTGAACATCACGGCAACCTCGCTCGGCGTGAGGAGCTCGTTGTCGGCCATTGCAGTTGTCCTCCCAGACGTGTGGATAGCCTCGATCAGGGTGATCGGACCAAACCGCCCGGTACTTGAGGATCCGCCGGCAACTATTTTTCGGCGCTGGGCAGGGACGCGACGCGGGTCCCGGCGGCGTGGCCGGTCCGGCGCCCGTCGGGCGCCACGATCCACACCTGCCGCCGGCCCTCGACCCGCCACGCCCCGTCGTCGCTGGTCAGGGCGGTGTCCTCGTCGATCCCGACCAGGGTCTGGCCGGGGGCGAGACCGGCGGCCCGGGCGGCCACGATCCCCGGCCGCCACTGCTCGATGCGGTCGAAGTGGGGGAGGACGACGAGGCCCGGCACCATCCCCAGCCCGGGCCGGGCGACGCCGGTGCGGGTGTCGTCGGCCACGGCGGTGAGGGCGCAGGCGCCGGCCGAGCACCCGGCCAGGGCGGCCCCGTCCCGCCAGGCGGCGAGGATGGCGTCCAGCACGGCGGTGCCCCGCAGGGTGTCGGCCAGGTAGCCCGGGTTCCCGCCCGACAGGTAGACGAGCCCGGCCCCGGCGACCTGAGCGGCGAGCCTCTCGTCGTCGGCGTCGCGCCGGTCCAGCACAACCAGGGGGACGGGCTCGGCGCCGAGCCGGCGGTAGTGGTCGGTCCCAAGCCGGAGCCAGTAGTCGACCCGATCGGGCCCCTCCTCCCCGGCGGCCGTCGGCAGGAACACGGCCCGGCCCGGGCGCCCGGCCAGCAGGGCGGCGTCGACCACCTCCATGGCGGGCAGGAACTCGCCGCTCCCGACCAGCGCGATCGGCCCGGCCCCGGCCGGCGAAGGCGCATCCGTCATGGGCGGGCAGACTACGGCGCCACCCGACGGGCCGCGGCCAGACCTCCCGCAGGAATTCCGGAGCGGCGGGCCAGGGCGGCGACCAGGGCCGGGAGCGGGGAGCCCTGCAGCGCCTCGATCCGGGGCCGGAGAGGGAGCCGGTAGGCGAAGACACCGCCGCCGTCGGGCCGGAGGGTGGCGCCGCCCCGGGCCAGCATCCGGCGGGATGAGATGTTCTCGCCGAGGACGAGGCCCTCGAAGCGGTCGAGGCCGTGGGCCATGCCGTCGAGGACGGCGACGTCGAGCAGCAGCCCGCCGAGACCGCGCCCCTGGTAGTCGTCGATCACCGTGATGGCCAGGTCCGCCACCACCGGATCGGCGTCGGTGCGGACCCAGCGCATGACGCCGGCCCCGATCGGTCCGGCCGGCTCGTCGACCAGCGCCCCGAACGCCCGGTGGTGGAGGCCGTCCACGGCGGTGAGGAAGGCCAGCATCGAGTCGGTCAGGCGGGGGACCGGGGAGAGGAAGCGCCGGTACCGGCTCTGTTTCGACAGCCGGGCGAAGGCGGCCACCAGCAGGTCGCCGTCGCCGGGGAGGAACGGCCGGAGGGTGATGTCGGTGCCGTCGGTGAGGCGCAGGTGGCCGGCGGGGTCGACGACCATCCAGCGGTGCCCGTCGCCGTCGGCCGGTTCTTCCCGGTCCGGCCGCCAGCCCCGGGGGAGGAGCGGCCCGTCGCCCCAGGGATCGGCCGGCCTGGCGGACCCGATCGGGGGGCTCACGGCGCCACCGGGGCCTTCGGGTAGAGCACCATCTGCGTGCAGCGGAAGAGGGCGAGGACCCGACCCGACCCGTCCGCGACCTCGGCGTCCCACACCTGGGTGCTCCGGCCGCCATGCACCAGCCAGGCCCGGCAGGCGATGACCTCGCCGGCCGGCGCCGTTCCCATGAAGTTCGACTTGAGCTCGAGGGTGGTGAAACCGGTCGCCCCGGCGGGGAGGGAGACCTGGCAGCCGTACCCGCACGACGTGTCGACGAGGGCGATCACCGAGGCGGCGTGGAGGAACCCGTTGGGGGCCATGTGCTTCGGCGCGATCGGGAGCCGGCTGCGGACGAGCGAAGGCTCGACCGAGTCGAACTGGAGGCCGAGCAGGCCCGGGAGGAGATCACGGCCGGCCTGCTCGAAGTCGGCGGCGGTGGCTCCTCCCGCCGAGCCGTTCCTTGCGAGTTGTGTCATGCAACGGAGTATACCGACTCCATTGCTTGATGCAACGAACTACGATGAACATATGCGTCGTACGAGCTTCGCCGGGATGAACTGTTCGGTGGCCGGGGCCCTCGAGATCGTCGGGGAGTGGTGGACGTTTCTCGTGCTGCGCGACGCCTTCCTCGGCGTGCGGCGCTTCGAAGACTTCCAGCGCCGCCTCGGCATCGCCCGCAACGTCCTCACCTCACGTCTCCAGACCCTGGTCGGCCACGGCATCCTCGAGCGCCGGCGCTACCAGGAGCGGCCGGAGCGCTACGAGTACCGCCTGACCGACAAGGGCCTGGAGCTCCACCCGATCCTGGTGTCGCTGATGCAGTGGGGCGACAAGTGGGCCGGCGTGGCCGACGCGCCCCCGATGGTGCTCGTCCACAAGGGCTGCGGACACCCGAGCGCCCCCCGCATGGTGTGCGACCACTGCGGCGACCCCGTCCACGCCCGCGACCTGCAGCCCGTCACCGGCCCCGGCTGGAACGACGGCGAGGAGCTCGCTCCCCACCTCGTCCAGTGCCGCGCCGCCCCCACGCCCACCGCCCCCACGCCCACCGCCTAGACATCCCCATTAGCAGTCAGGGCCGACGCCGTCTCATGCCCCGAACCGGGGGGCGGTGCCGCAGGGCGGGGGAGCGGTCGGAGATCCAGGGGGCGTAGGGCGCCATCACGAATCCGGCCATGATCACCAGCACGGTGTCGTAGTTCACCCGCCAGCCCGAGAAGTCGCGCCAGGCCTGGTCCCGGTCGCCCCGGAGGGGGAGCCCGGCCGCGGCCAGGTGGTCGTAGACGGCGTCGTACTCTTCCCGGCTGATGGAGATCGGGTCGCCGGGGGAGGGTGAAGGGTCGTAGGGGATGTCGTAGAAGTCGGCGATCCGTCGCAGGGCCAGGTAGCCGCCCCGGACGCAGAGTTCCGCCGACGGGCTGCGGGCGACGTCGAGCGTGCTGGCATAGATCGACGCCGTGTCGAGCACCACTCCGGCGGCGATGATCCACGACCGTTCGGGCTGCGGGGAGCGGAAGAACGGCAGCCCGGCGAAGCTGGTGTGGGTCTCCTCGATGTCGACGAACCAGTCGAGCCACGGCCGCCAGACGTCCATCTCCATCTGGTCGAGCCCCTTGATGGCCTGGAAGCGGCTGAGCATCTCGGCCGGCGTGGGCGGTGAGCCGGCCAGGATCGTCACCAGGGCCACCGAATGCTCCCGGCGGGAGAAGGCGCCGTACATCGACGGCAGGTAGGTGATGAGCAGGGCCAGCAGGATGAGGCCGAGCACCGCCTCGGCGAAGGCCAACACGGTCGTCGGCAGGTCGGGGGCCCGCAGGAAGCCGAGCGTGAGCAGCGACGAGCCGCTGGTCACGAAGGCGGTCCGGAGGGGCTGCACACCCAGGGCCCAGAACATGGCCGTGAACCCCACGAGCGTGAGGGCCAGCCACACCACCGGCAGCACGATGAGCGTGAGGGGGGCGTACAGGGCCATGCCCCGGTCGCGCTCCTCGTAGGTGTCGGCGAACCGGCTCCGGAACTCGAAGAACCGCCGCATCGTGAGGAAGACGATCCGGGTCAGGCGGACGGGCACCCCCCGGGGCACGACCACCGTGCTGACGGCCGACAGGAAGACGGCCGTCGACCAGGCCAGTCCGGCGGCGAAGGCGGCGATGGCGGCCACGGTGCAACCCGGACAGTTCACCTGACGCGCCCCATACCTCGACCGCCCGGCAGGCCGCGACGGGACAAACCTCGGGCCGCGGCGCAGGAAATCGAGGAAACTTGTCTAATTCTCAGGCGTTCCGATAAAGTCAATCGACTTGGTAGACAACTCGGGAGGCTCCGAAGGTGAAGATGCATCGTCGCATGCGGACGGGCGTGGCGGTCGGCCTGCTGGCCGCGCTGGCCCTGGCCGGCTGTGGATCAGATTCCAAGAAGTCTGCCGAGGGCGGCGCCGTCAAGGGTGCCGAGAAGGTGACCCTCCGCCTCGGCTACTTCACGAACATCACCCATGCCTCGGCGCTGGTGGGTCTGGAGAAGGGCATCTTCGCCGACAAGCTCGGCCCGAACGTGACCCTGACCCCGAGCGTCTTCGCCGCCGGGCCGGCCGCCGTGGAGGCCATCTTCAGCGGCGCCATCGACGCCACCTACGTCGGGCCCAACCCGGCCATCAACGCCTTCGCCAAGAGCAACGGTGAAGCGGTCCGGATCATCTCCGGGGCCACCTCCGGCGGAGCGTTCCTGGTGGTGAACCCGTCCATCGCCAAGCCGGCCGACCTCAAGGGCAAGAAGGTCGCCACCCCCCAGCTGGGCAACACGCAGGACGTGGCGCTGCGCAGCTGGCTCAAGGCCAACAAGCTCTCCAGCGACACCCAGGGCGGCGGTGACGTCTCGGTCGTGCCCCAGGACAACGCCCAGGCGCTGGAGGCCTTCAAGGCGGGGTCGATCGCCGGGGCCTGGGTGCCCGAGCCCTGGGCCACCCGCATGGTGCAGGAGGGCAAGGGGAAGGTCCTCGTCGACGAGAAGACCCTCTGGCCCGGCGGGCAGTTCGTGACCACCCAGCTCATGGTGCGGACCGCGTTCCTGAAGGACCACCCGGACGTCGTCCAGCACCTCCTCGAGGGCCAGGTGGCGGCCACCGACTTCCTCAACGCCAACCCGGCCGAGGCCAAGACGCTGGCCAACCAGGCCATCCAGAAGGTGGCCGGGAAGGCCCTGCCCCAGGCCGTCCTCGACGCCGCCTGGCCCAACATGACCTTCACCAACGACCCCATCGCCGCCAGCCTCCGCAAGGGCGCCGACAACGCCAAGGCCGTCGGTCTCCTCGACGCCGGCACCAAGCTCGACGGGATCTACGACCTGACGCTGCTGAACAAGGTCCTGAAGGCGGCCGGCAAGCCGGAGGTGAAGTCGTGAGTGCGCTCCGTCTGAGCCCGGGGCGCGCCGCCGAGACCACCTCGGCTCCCGCCCCCGGCAGCCCGGCCATCTCGGTCGACGCCGTGACCAAGGTCTACGGGCCCCGGGGCAACCACACCTTCGCCCTCGACCGCATCTCCCTCGAGGTGGCCCCGGGCGAGTTCTGCTGCCTGGTCGGCGCCTCCGGCTGCGGCAAGAGCACGCTCCTCAACCTGCTGGCCGGGCTCGACTCGCCGGCCGCCGGCACGGTGGCGGTCCACGGCCGTACCTCGCTCATGTTCCAGGAGTCGGCGCTGTTCCCCTGGCTGTCGGTGCGGGGCAACATCAACCTGGCCCTGCGGCTGGCCGGCGTCCCCAAGGGCGAGCGCTACGACCGGGCCAGTGAGCTGCTCCGCATGGTGCGGCTCAAGGGCTTCGGCGGCAAGCGGCCCCACGAGCTCTCCGGCGGCATGCGCCAGCGGGTGGCGCTGGCCCGGTCCCTGGCCCAGAACGCCTCCGTCCTCCTCATGGACGAGCCGTTCGGCGCCCTCGACGCCATCACCCGCGACCTGCTCCACGACGAGCTCGAGCGGGTGTGGCAGGAGACCGGCCTGTCGGTCGTGTTCGTGACCCACAACGTGCGGGAGGCCGTCCGCCTCGGCGACCGGGTGCTGGTGCTGTCGAGCCGCCCCGGCCGCGTCGTCGACGAGTTCCCCGTCGACATCCCCCGTCCCCGTCGCCTCGACGACGCCGAGGTGTCCTCCCTGTCCGGCACCATCACGGACCGTCTCCGCCAGGAGGTGCGCCGCCATGGCGCTTGAGATCCAGGATCCCCCCGTCCTGAGTGACCGGGAGGCCGAGATCGCCGGCCTCGACGCCCTCGACGTCCCCCTCGCCTCGGCCCGGGGCAAGCTGGCCCGGGCCTGGGAGGGCCTGTGGCCCAAGCTGACCGCCCTGGGGCTGTTCCTGTTCGCCTGGCAGGCCATCGTCTGGTCCCACTGGAAGCCGGACTACGTCCTGCCCGGCCCCATGACGGTGCTGAACAAGATGTGGCACGACCTCGTCGACACCGGCGGTGCCGCCGGGCCGCACGTCCTGCTCCACGCCGCCGGCACGACGATGCAGCGGGCCGTGGTCGGCTACGGCATGTCGGTCGTCATCGGCGTGGTCGTGGGCCTGGCCGTGTCCCGCAGCCGGATCCTCCGGGCCGGCGTCGGGTCGATGATCACCGGCCTGCAGACCATGCCGACGATCGCCTGGCTGCCGCTGGCCGTGCTGCTGTTCAAGCTGTCCGAGACCGCCATCACCTTCGTGGTCGTCATGGGGGCGGCGCCGGCCATCGCCAACGGCGTCATCTCCGGGGTGGACCACATCCCGCCGGTCCTGCTGCGGGCGGGCCGGGTGCTCGGGGCCAGGGGCCTCAGTGCCTACCGTTTCATCATCCTTCCCGCCGCCCTCCCGGGCCTCGTGGCCGGGCTGAAGCAGGGCTGGGCCTTCGCCTGGCGGTCCCTCATGGCCGGTGAGTTGATCGTCATCATCGCCCACAAGCCGTCGCTCGGGGTCCGGCTGCAGAACGCCCGGGACTTCTCCGACGCCCCCGGCCTCATGGCCGCCATGCTGGCCATCTTCGTCATCGGCGTCGTCATCGACTCGCTCTTCTTCGGCGTCCTCGAGCGGGGCATCCGCCGCCGCTGGGGCCTGGGCAGCCGGTAGCTACGACGATGCGCGAAGTCGGCATGCAAGTGACGGCCAAGGCCGAGTACGCCCTCCGGGCGGCGACGGTGCTGGCCTCGGCGGGGCCCGGGCCGGTCAAGAGCGAGACGATCGCCGACGCCGAGGACATCCCCCTGCGGTTCCTCCACAACATCCTGGCCGCCCTCACCCGGGGTGGGATCCTGACCAGCCTGCGGGGCGCCGACGGCGGCTACGAGCTCTGCCGGGACGCAGCCACGATCACCGTGGCCGACGTCATCCGGGCGGTCGAGGGGCCGTTCGCCGCCGGCGGCGGCCCCGAGATACCCACCGCAGTCTCCGGCGCCCGGCGGGAGACGCTCCGGGCCGTGTGGGCCGTCCTGCGGGCCAACGAGCGAGCCGTCCTCGAGTCGGTCACCCTGGCCGACCTGGCCGCCGGCCTCCTGCCCGAGATGACCTCGGTCGGACGGGCGCCGTCGGCCTAGTCTGGGCCTTCGTGGCAACCCTGGTCAGCTTTCACGCCCACCCCGACGACGAAGCGATCGCCTGCGGCGGCACCATGGCCAAGGCCGCCGCCGCCGGGCACCGGGTCGTCCTGGTCACGGCCACCTCGGGCGAGTGCGGCGAGGTGGCCGACGGCGTCCTCGACCCGGGCGAGACGCTGGGGGAGCGGCGCCAGAAGGAGCTGGCCGAGGCGGCCGAGATCCTCGGCGTGGCCCGGGTGGAGATCCTGGGCTACCGCGACAGCGGCATGATCGGCACTCCGGAGAACGAGGACGCGGGGTGCTTCTGGCAGACGCCGGTCGACGAGGCGGCGGCCCGCCTGGCTCGCATCCTGGCCGAGGAGCGGCCGGACGCCCTCACGGTCTACGACGAGCACGGCAACTACGGCCATCCCGACCACATCCAGGTCCACCGGGTCGGCGTGCGGGCGGCGGAGATGGCCCGGGTGGAGCGGGTCTACGAGGCGACGCTGAACCGCGACGAGTTCCGGCGGCTCATGGCCCGGGCCACCGAGCTCGGCCTTCCCGACGCCGCCGACCTGCCCGACATGGAAGACGTGGGCGACCAGATGGGGCTGCCCGAGGAGCTTCTGACGACGGCGGTCGACGTGTCGTCGCAGCTCGAGGTCAAGCGGCGGGCGATGGCCGCCCACGCCAGCCAGATCGACGAGAACTCTTTCTTCCTCACCATGCCGCCGGTCGCCTTCGCCGCGGCCTTCGGCACCGAGTGGTATCGGCGTCGCGGGGCGCCCCCCGGCCTGCGCGAACGGGAGATCCTCCCCAACGGGCTGTGAGCGAACGTTTCCACGCTGGAAACACAAGCGAAAACGGCCCAGCACAGACACTTCGTAGCGTTCTGCTCCAAAGGCCCGGCTGGCCTGTGGCCCGGGCACCGAAAGGAGCAGCCCATGCCCATACCCATTGCCGAAGCCGTCTCGGAGCAGGCCGATCTGGCCCGGACGAAGGCGGTGGCGGCAAAGAACGTTCCGAAATTCCTGTTCTCCTCCGCGCTGGCCGGGGCCTACGTCGGCGTCGGGATCGTCCTCCTGGCCGCCACCACCGGGCCTTTGGCAGCGGCGAACTCTCCAGCCGTCAAGCTCGTCGCGGGGGCTGTCTTCGGAGTCGCTCTGACGCTGGTGATCATGGCCGGCGCGGACCTGTTCACCGGTCTGAACATGATCATGCTGCAGGGCTTGGCGGCGGGGACCGTGAATGCGCTCGAGCTCCTCTTCGTCTGGATCTCGTCGCTGGTGGGAAACCTGATCGGCGCTCTCGCCTTCTCCTGGCTGATAAACGCCGGCGGAACGCTGTCGGCGAAGACCCCGGCCGGGAAGCTCGGCCCGGGTGAGGCGTTCCTGGAGTCCCTGGTGAAGGCCAAGAACGCCGCGCCGGGCGCCCAGCTCTTCTGGCGGGCGCTGGCCTGCAACATGCTCGTCTGCCTGGCGGTGTGGATGGCCGCCCGGACGCGCAACGACGCCGCCAAGGTGATGGTCGTCTGGTGGTGCCTCATGGCGTTCATCGCCGTCGGCCTGGAGCACTCGATCGCCAACATGACGATCTACGGCGTGGCCATCTACCACCACGCCGCCGGGTATTCGGACCTCCTCCGCAACCTGACCTGGACCGTGCCGGGGAACATCGTGGGTGGGGGGCTCGTCATCGGCCTCGGCTACGCCTGGATCGCCGGGAAGAGTTCGGCGATGCCGGCGGAAATGGTCGAGCCAACCCCGGTTGGCTCCAACGGGATGGCGGCGGAGGCGGCGGTCGCCCGCTGATTCAGCCCTCGTCGAGCAACACCCGACCGTAAGCGGGGCCCGACGCAAGTCGGGCCCCGCTCTTTTGCGTCAATACCGTTCGAATGTTTCTCAATAGCCATTCGAATTTAAAGGGATAAGAACGTCGGTCGGCGGCTGCTAGAAGTTCCAAGCGAGATCCCGTTCTCTGGTTGGAAACATTCGGCAAACGGCTGCGACGCAAACGTTTCCTAGCGTCCTGCTTGCGGTGGTTTGTCCGTTGTGTCCGCTTGCGGCGCTGACGGGACCTCCCACCCGCTGGCGCCCCATCGGGGGCGAAAACCCCGCATGTCCTTGCCGCCTTACATCACACCAGATCGGGGTTGCACACCCGAGAAAGGGGCTGCGCCGCAGTGAGAGAAACCACCAAACGACCGCGCGGAAGCATCAGGAGGAAGCTGCTCGGGCTTCCCGCTCTGCTCCTCCTTGCGACTGTCGTCGGCACGGCGAGCCTGGCCGGTTTGGCCGGGGCGTCCTCGTCACAGGGGGGAGCGAAGTTCGACGCTGCCACCTGGAAGCCGACGCTCGACAGTCCGCTCCCGCCGATGGAAGCGCCGCTGTCGTTCCACCTGAGCGACCAGCCGGCGTACTGGTACGACAACGGTCGAGCCGACCTCGAAGGAATCCTGCACACCCGCTCGCTGTCGGCGGCGGTAGCCGGGGTTCCGACGAAGGTGAAGTTCGAGATCGGTGAGCCGTACACCAGCCAGACCCACACCGTTTCCAGCATCGTCTGGCCGGTGGGGGCCAAGGGAGTGCCCTTCATCCAGCAGGGGTCCTTCGCCGGGGAGACCGAGTTCGAGCTCTCCTCGCCGGGCCTCTACGTGTTCCAGTGCCGGGTCCACCCCTACATGCTCGGGGCCGTCGTCAACGACGACCCGACCACGCCGGGCGCCGACCTGGGCAAGTCGGTCCACTGGATCGACGGTACCGACATGCCGACCGCTTCCGACGAGATCCTCTTCATCGTCTCGAAGTTCTTCATCGTGACGGAGCCGGCCAACTGGCAGTACTACTCGCCCGACCACCCGGTCGTGTGGGACCCGCAGTTCCCGAGCGCCCCGGTGATGACCGGCAACGCCGACGGCTCTCCGAACCTGATTCCCAACCTCAACGACTACTTCCACGCCAAGTACCACCTGCCCCAGACCCTCAACC
Source organism: Actinomycetota bacterium (assembly GCA_030838785.1). Classification (GTDB taxonomy): domain Bacteria; phylum Actinomycetota; class Acidimicrobiia; order IMCC26256; family BP-133; genus BP-133. The sequence goes on from JAUZEY010000207.1 coordinate 11,050, forward strand.
CGCCGACCAAACCTGACGTCCAGGCCGTGGGCGACATGATGGTCGACACGCAGTTCGAGAAGTCGGCCGGCAAGGACAAGCCCGGCTCCATCACCACGTTCGACGGTTCGACGTGGGAGATGGACCGCAAGATGTTCCTGCCGTCGATCAATATGAACAACCCGCACAACATGGGCCTGAGCCGTGACCAGAAGACCCTGTTCCAGAGCCAGTGGTTCTCGAACAAGGTCACGGCGATCGACCTGGCTACCGGCAAGGAGCTCCACACCACGGAAGTCGGACCGTCCCCGTCGCACGTCATGCGGCGTCCGGGCACCGACACGCTCATCGTTCCCAACAACGGTGGCAACCGGATCGTGGAGCTCGACCCCGCCGGGTCGAAGGTGATCAAGTCGTACTTCACCCAGGCCCCGGGTCAGGACCCTGCCTTCCCCCACGCCCACTGGGTGAGCTTCGACGGGAAGCACGTGGTCACCCCGAACTCGAACGAGTCCAACGCTTCGCTGTTCGACCTCAGCGTGCCGAACATGGTCAAGCCGTTCTCCGGCGGGTTCCCCGTCGCGACGTCGATGACCAACGACGGCAAGCGGGCGTACGTGGCCAACCTCCTCGACCACACCATCCGGTGTTTGTCGGTGGATGCGCCCGCCTGCCCGACGCCTGACGGTTCGATCAAGGATACGTACTCGATCGACCTGCGGGAGCACTACAACAAGATCAGCGGCGAGTCGAACGGCCCCTACGGCCTTTCGCCGATCCAGCTGCCGGTCAGCCCCGACGACCACTACATGCTGGTGGTCGGCACCTTCACCGGCAACGTGCTCGAGATCGACATGAAGACGAACAAGATCGTCAAGTCGTTCCCGTGCGGTCCCGGTTGCCACGGCATCAACTTCGGCGCCAAGAAGGGCGGGGGCTACCTCGGTTACGTGTCGGTCAAGTTCGCCAACGTCGCCTGGGTCATCGACGGTGACCCCAACAGCGACGGCGACCTGTCCGACGCCCGCCTGACCGGTGGCGTCATCACCAGTGGCGCAGCCACCAAGATCAACGACGACACGCCCAGCTCGCAGTTCGGGCAGGGCGGCCAGGGCGTCTGGGCCTACCCCGAGGTCTACAACGGGTGGGTGCAGGAGCTGCCCGACGAGTGGAAGTCCCAGTTGACCTGCCAGCAGCAGAACCCGCTCCTGAAGGCGGTCTGCTAACCCAATCATGCGCCGTTTCCTGATCGGCGCCCTTCTCGCCGCCGCCGGGGTGTTCGTCACCCCGGCGGCGGCTTGGGCCCATGCCGAGCTCCTGTCCTCCACCCCCGGCTACGGGGACCACCTGCCCACCGCGCCGGCCGAGATCCGGCTCGAGTTCTCGGGCGCCATGGACCTCACCGGCTCCCGCCTCACGTTGCAGCACAAGGGCGGAAAGACCGAGGCGCTGGGTCACCCGGCGCTGGCGTCCCCGGACCGCCGGGTGGTGGCGGTTCCCCTTCCGCCCAAGCTGGGCGACGGCGGATACTCCCTCGTCTGGTTCTTCCTCGGCAACGACGGCCACCTCATGGGCGGGGACATCGAATTCGCAGTCGGAAGGGCCGCACCGGAAGGCTCCGCCACCGTCGCCGCGTCGGCGGGCCGCGTCGAACCGACGGCCAAGGTCCGCTCGCTCGGGGACGGCATCGCCGGCCCCGCCATCGAACTGCAGGCCAGCACCGCTCCGGCACCGGCCCCGAAACGGGCCCGGTTCACCATTGCCGTCGCCACTCCCCAGGCCGCCGTCCGCTTCCTCGACTACGCCAGCCTCGCCACCCTGATCGGCGGTGGGGCGTTCCTGGCCCTGGTGTGGACCGACGGCACCCGCGAGCGCCGGGCGCAGCAGCTGCTGTGGTGGGCGCTGCTCGGCTCGGCCGGCGCCACGCTGCTCAGCTTCGGCCTCACCGCCGCCGGCCTGCGGGGCGTCGGGGCCCTCGACGCCCTCCGCCCGTCCGTCATGAGTGCCGTGCTCGGCACCCGCTTCTCCCGGATCATCACGGCCCGGGCCGGGTTCCTGGCGTTGGGTTTCGTCGCTCTGGCCCTGCTGACGCTGGGCCGGGACCGGGCGGTCAGCTCCCGGTGGTGGCAGGGCCTGGCCGGAGTCGCCGCGGGCGGGGTGCTGGTCACCCACGCCCTGCTCGGGCACGCCTCCAGCGAAGGTCTCCTGGCCCGCGTGGCCGTGCTGGTCCATATCGCCGGCGTGTCCGTCTGGCTCGGCGGTCTCATCTTTCTCGTCGTCGTCGTGCTGCCGCGACGGCGCCCCGACGAGGTCCGCGTCCTCCTGCCCCGCTTCTCCAGCCTGGCCTTCACGGCGGTGGCGGCCATGGTGGTGGCCGGGGCGGTGATGGTCACCCGGGTCGTGCCGAGGCTGAGCGCGCTGCCGCAGACCGGTTACGGCCGGATGCTGCTGCTCAAGCTGGCGTTCGTGGCGCTCCTGCTCGTGGCTGCCCAGCAGGCCCGCACCTTCACGGAGCGCCGCCTGGTGAAGGACTCCACCCGGCTGCGCCCGCTGCTCACCGCCGTGGGCGTGGAGCTGACCCTGGCCATCGTCATCCTCTCCTCGACCGCCGTGCTGGTGGGCCGGGTGCCGCCCACCACCCGCACCAACCGCACTGCTGCACCAATCGTCACTGCACCGATCGTCACTGCACCGAAAGGACCGGGATGATCACACCACTACGCGCTGCCGCCCTCGCGGTCGCGACGGCGTTGCTCGTACCGATGGTGACGTCCGGCCCGGCCCGGGCCGAGGAGCACACCGACGAGATCAAGGGCCTCGCTTTCAACCCGGACCAGCTGTCGGTCCGGGCCGGTGACGCCGTCACCTGGGTCAACCACGACAGCGACAAGCATCACCTGCAGGGTGACGGGTTCGAGTCGAAGGATCTGCCCAACAACAGCACGTTCACGGTCCAGTTCCCGGAGCCGGGGGAGATCGCCTACCACTGCACGATCCACACCTATATGGAGGGCAAGGTCGTCGTGTTGAACCCCGACGGCAGCACGCCGCCTTCCACCGCCGGAGAGCCCGAGGCGCCGCCCGCCCCGTCGACCACGACGTCGAGCACCAACCCGCCCGGCCCGCTGGACGGCGTGCCGGCGGCGCCCGCACCGGCACCGCCCGTACCGGCGCCGAAGCGATGAGCAGGAGGGACACCGAGATGCGACAGACACGCCTGAACCTCCTCCTGGCCACGATCCTCACGGTCAACCTGATCGGTGTCGGGGTGCTCGTGGCCCGGACGGCCGAGCGGCGCCCGGTCACGGTGCGGGCCGGGGCCTCACCGAAGTACGACCTCAGCGCTCCGGATCAGCTGCCGGGAGAGATCTCCGTCGCCCCCGAATCCGGTTCGGGCAGCGGCCGCCCCGACAGCTTCGTCGGGGGCGCCGCCCGGGGCGACGGCACCGTCTTCGCCAAGTACGACGTGGCCGACGACGGCGCCAAGGTGTTCAAGCTCGACGCCGCTCCCTACACCTGGATCGTGGCCCCGGGCGTGAAGAAGCAGGCCTTCGCCTACAACGGCACCGTTCCCGGGCCGACGATCCGGGTCATCGAGGGCGACAAGGTGCGGGTGGTGGTGAGCAACCACCTGCCGATGGGAACCGCCGTCCACTGGCACGGCATGGTGCTGCCCAACAAGATGGACGGCGTCCCCGGCATCACCCAGGACCCGATCGAGCCGGGCGCATCGATGACCTACGAGTTCGTCGCCGTGGCCACCGGGACGCACTGGTACCACAGCCACTTTGACGGCGACCAGGTCGGCAAGGGCCTCTACGGCTCCCTGGAGGTCGTGCCCCACACCGGGGACCGGGCCGTCGACCGCGACTACCGGTTGTTCGTCGGTGACACGAACCTCGGCTTCGTGATCAACGGCCGGACCTATCCGGGCACGGAACCGCTCAAGGCCAAGGTGGGGGAGAAGATCCGGATCCGGCTCACCCCGACCGGTGAGCTCTCGCACCCCTTCCACCTCCACGGCCAGCCGTTCCAGCTGGTGGCCCAGGACGGGTTCGACTTACCCCAGCCCATCACGATGGACACGCTGCTGATATCGACGGCCCAGACGTTCGACATCATCACCGTGGCGCTGGCGCCGGGGAAGTGGATGTTCCACTGCCACATCTTCAGCCATATGCACGCCGCAGGGCCGCATGCCGGGCACCAGATGGCGGGCCTCGTCACGACGCTCGACGTCGAACCCGCCGCGGTGCCCGCCGCTCCGCCGCTCAACGGCGTCAACCCCGCCGTCGGCGTGCCGTCCGCTCCCGTCACCCCCGGCCCCGACAACCCGCCCGGCGGTGACCCGAAGGACAAGGACAAGAACGGAGGGGGCACCGCCCCGCCGGGCGACCATCACTGAACGCTGACGCCTTGACCACCCGCTGGGCTGGGGCGAGCCCAGCGGGTGGTCGGCAGCGGACCGGATCGCTGGAGACGCCACTCCATCCTGGACCCCGTCACGATCGGGGTGGTTCTGCGTTGCGGGCCGCGCTCCCTCTACGGACAATTGCCGTGCCTCCGCCGGAAGCGGGGCAAGGTCGGACTCCCGTCGCGGCATCGGCATCGAGTCGTCATACGTTTGCAACTGTCCATGGCGCAACCGCTCCAGCGCAGGGCGAGGCCGGTAGCCTGAGCGCCGATGAGCGACTACCCCCCGCCGCCCCCGCCGCCCCCCGGGCCGGCCGGGGCCAGAGAGCCGGTCGACGCCCTCGGGCGGCCGCTGGCGGCCTGGGGGCAGCGGCTGGGGGCGTTCGTCATCGACATGGTCTTCGTCTTCGTGGTCACGTTCTGCGCCTCGGTCCTCTTCGGCCTGCGCCACCGCTTCGCCGGAGCGCTCCTGTCGCTGGTGATGGCCGCCGCCTACTACGCCGTGCTCAACGGCAGCGAGATGGGCCAGACGTTCGGCAAGAGGGTGCTCGGAATCCAGGTCCGCGACGCTGCCTCCGGAGGCCCGATCGGCGTCGAGCGGGCCGCCCTCCGCTACGTCGTGGTCGGGCTGTTCCAGATCATCCCGTTCTTCAGCCTGTTCACCCTTCTCGACGGGCTGTGGCCTTTGTGGGACCGGGCCCGCCAGGCGCTGCACGACAAGATCGCCGGCAGCGTCGTCGTCCGGCTCACGCCGTCGTGACGGCCCGCTCCACGGGCACGGCCCGGGTGAAGAGATCCAGCACCGGGCAGTGCTCATCGACGGCGGCGGCCAGCTCCTCGTAGCGGGCGGCGGGCTCGGGGCCCTCCAGGGTGACCGAGCACCGCACCGCCGACGGTGCCGGTGTACCCGACCCGGGGAACCCGAAGAAGGCGCCGGTGTCGAAGTTGGCCTCCACCGTGACCGTGACGCCGTCGAGGCGGAGCCCGAGCTCCTCGGCCCAGTAGCGGTAGGTGATCGCCTGGCAGGAGCCGAGCGCGGCCAGAGCCATCTGGACGGGGTTGGGCGCGGTCCCGGTGCCGCCGACCGACACCGGCTCGTCGGCGGCGAACTCGAAGGCGCCGGCCCGGAGGTCGACCCGGGTCCCGTCCCCCATTCGGGCGTCGGTCCGCAGCCGCACCACCGCCCGGGCCGGGTCGTCGCCCACCTTCTGCCGGGTGGCGGCGACAGCGTCACGGATGGTCGGGGGGCTGGGCGCAGCGGACATGCGGCCATGGTAGGCAGACCGGGTGGAACCCGTCTCCCGTCCGCCTCGCGGTGATCTGGCGCTGATCGCCGTCGCCGTGGCCGCGGTGTCGACCTCGGCGCCGCTCATCCGGGAGGCGCAGGCGCCGGCGCTGGCCATCGCCTTCTGGAGAAACGCTCTGGCCGTCGCGGTCCTCGCCCCGGTCTGCGCCGTCCGCCGCCGGCCGGAGATCGCCCGCCTCGGTCGGGGACCGGCCGGCGGGGCGCTGCTGGCCGGCGCGTTCCTGGCGGCCCACTTCGCCACCTGGGTGCCCAGCCTGTCCTTCACCACCGTGGCCTCCTCGGTGGCGCTCGTGGCCACCCAGCCGGTCTGGGCGGCGCTGATGGCCCGGGCGCGGGGCTACGACGTCCCAGGCCGGGCGTGGGTCGGCATCGGGCTGGCCGTCGGCGGTGCCGTCCTCCTGACCGGGGTCGACGTCGCCCTTTCCGGCCGGGCGCTGACCGGCGACCTGCTGGCCCTGGCCGGGGGGATCCTGGCCGCGGCCTACGTCACGGTCGGCGGCGAGGTCCGCCAGACGGTGTCGACGACCGTCTACACCACCATCTGCTACTCGACGGCGGCGGCGGTGCTCGTCCTCCTGTGCCTGGGCGGCGGGCAGGCCCTGGCCGGGTACGACGGCCGCACCTGGCTGTGCCTGGCGGCCCTGACCGCCGGACCGCAGTTCCTCGGCCATTCCGTGGTGAACCGGGTGCTGCGCACCACCAGCGCCACGATCGTGTCGGTGGCCATCCTGTTCGAGATCGTGGGATCGACGGCGCTGGCCTGGATCGCCTTCGGAGAGACGCCCCCGGCCGGCGCCTACCCGGCCGCCGTCCTCATCGCCTTCGGGATCGTCCTCGTCGTGCTGTCCGGCCGACCGCCGGAACCGGTGCCGGTCGTCGACTGACCGTTACGAACCTTCGGCCTGGACCCGGTAGCTGTTGCGGTTCTCCGAGCCGAGGATCATCGTGCAGTCGCCGAAGGCGGGGTCGAAGTCGCCGGACTCGACGTTGTCGCCCGGGGCGATGACCAGGGCGTGGAAGGGTTCCCGGTCGAGGAAGTCCTCCAGGCTGCCCGATCCCCGGTTGCGGTAGATGAACAGCGTGTCGTGGGTGGCCGTGACCAGCCAGTGGCGGTCGGGCGAAGGCTTGGCCACCGACACGCCCCGGGAGTCCGACAGCTCGCCGAGCAGCGTGGGGACGTTGACGCCGCTGGTCGAGAGCGGCTTGTCGAAGCGGTAGACCTTGGCCGGAAAGGTCTTGGCCACCAGCACGAGCTTGTTGTCGTACGTGAACGCCGCCTCGGTGTTGGACTTGGCGTCGGGGTAGGAGTAGGCGTAGCGGGCGACGGCATGGGCGACGACGTCATGGTCGGGGTCGGGTTCGGGCACCTCGTAGACGTAGCGCTCGGTGCCCGTCTGGCCGCTCTCGACGATCCACAGGGCGCTGCTCCCGTCGGGGCGATCGAACCGGGTCACGTCCTCCCAGTCCTTGTTGTTGGCGCCCTCCACCGGCATGACCCGGTTCGTGGCCACGCCGTCGGGGTTGAAGCGCAGGGCGTAGAGGTCGGGCGGATGACCGGAGTCGCGGATCATCCACAGCGCCCCCGGATAGCGCTGGGAGGCGGCGAAGCCGGACGCCTCGCCTGATTCCTTGGGCAGGCCCTCGACGGTGCGCGCCGCGCCCCGGGGGGCGACCTGGCACCCCGTCCCGGCCCGCGCCGGGCCGGCGCCGCCGGCCGTGCCCGGTACGACCAATCCGACCAGGGCGGCCAGGGCCAGGAGGCGACCGGTACGAGGGCGCACGGGGGGCCGGGGCCTGCGCCCCTGACCCCCGGCGTGCACCGCTCCCGCTTCCATCATCTGGTGCTTGTCCTGCGTTTCTCCGCCGCTCGGGCGGATGGGAGATCTTGGCTGAAACCAGGCTGACTTTGCAAGAAGAGATCTACTTTGTTGCAGTTGAGGTTTCTGAGGTTCCTGAGGTTTTTGTTCCGGTGACAGCGTAGAAGGCGATGGCGGCCGCGCTGGCGACGTTGAGGGAGTCGGCTGCCGACCGCATGGGGATCGTCAGGCAGCGGTCGGCGGCGGCCAGGACGGCGGGGGAGAGGCCGGGCCCCTCGGCCCCGAGGAGGACGGCGACGCGCTCCCCGGGGCCGGGGGTCCATCCAGCCAGCGGTTCGGCCTCGGCGGCCGGCGTGAGGGCGGTCAGGGTGAACCCGGCGTCGCGCACGGTGGAGATCGCCTCCGGCCACGGCGCCAGGCGCGTCCAGGGCACGGCCAGCACGTGGCCCATGGAGACCCGCACCGACCGCCGGTACAGGGGATCGCAGCACCGGGGGGAGAGGAGCACGGCGTCGAGGCCGAGGCTGCCGGCGCTGCGGAAGATGACCCCCAGGTTCTCGTGGTCGTTGATGTCCTCCAGGACGGCGACCCGCCGGGCGGCGCCCAGGACGGCGGACGGGTCGGGGAGCGGCCACCGGTCGGCGGCGGCCAGAACGCCCCGGTGGACCGGGAACCCCGCCACGGCCTGCAGGGTCGGCTGGTCGGCCACCAGCACCGGCGCGTCGAGGCCGCCCAGCGCGGCGCCGAGGGCCTCGAGACGGATGCCGTCGACCAGGACCGACCGGATCCGCCGACCCGACGCCAGGAGTCGCCCGAGGGCGTGGGCGCCCTCGGCCACGAAGAACCCGGGGTGGCCGGCGGCCGCGGTCTCCATCCGCCGCCGGGCCCGGGCGTCGTGCAGGTCCCGGTAGTCGTCGAACCGGGGGTCGCCGGGGTCGGACACGGCGACGGCAGCGACGGGCCGCTCCACCCCGAGCTCTACAACACCCGCAGCGCGGCGACGTCGTCGCGCTCGCGGCGGGTGAGCGCCCGGAGGACGGCGGCGTCGCCGTGGCGGCGCCGGGCCGCCTCGACCAGGGTGGCGACGGCGACGCCGGTGGCGGCCGGCAGCGGCGGCGGGGCGACGCCGAGGCTCACGGCCAGGTCGTCGGCGTGGACGACCACCTCGATGAGCCGGGTCACGAGGTACTCGTCGAGGGTCAGGACGAGATCGCCGTAGACCCGGACCAGACGGCCGGCGGGCTCGGCCGCCAGCCGGGCCCGGATCCGGGCTGCGGCACCGGCCCAGGCGGCAGGGAACTCCTCGGGGCGCCCGGAGGCGGCCTCGACCCCCCGCTGGCGGATGGCCCGGTTGAAGTCGTCGTCGACGTCGGTCGAGGCGGCGACGACGGCGCCGTAGTACTCCGCGGCCGAGAGGGGCTCGGGGCCGGTGTCGGGCTCGGGGTTGTCCAGGTAGCCCTCGGCCGACGTGACGGCCCGCAGCAGGTGCCCGGCCAGCCCCCGGACGCTGAATCCGGCCAGGGCGCTGGGCCCGTCGAACCGCTCGAGGAGCGTCGCATCCCCGACCAGGGCCGTGGTGGCATCGACGGTGTCGCAGAACAGGAGCCGGATCTCGGTCACCCCGGGGAACTTAACCGTCACCCGGGTACGGTCGTGGGGGTGGAGCGGTACCTCGTTGACGGGATGAACGTGATCGGCTCGCGCCCCGACGGCTGGTGGCGGGACCTCGACGCCGCCGTGGTCCGCCTGGCCCGGTGCCTGGCGGGGTGGGCGGCGGCGGAGGGACACGACGTCACGGTGGTCTTCGACGGCCGGCCCCCGCCGGAGCTCGACGAGGTCGACATCGGCGGGCTGCAGGTGGCCTTCGCCGGGAAGGGCCGCCCGGCCGACGACGAGATCGTGCGCCGGGTCGGCATCGACCCCGATCCGGGCTCCCTGCGGGTGGTCACCAGCGACCGGCCGTTGGCCGAGCGCGTCCGGGCCGCCGGGGCCGGTGAGGTGGTGGGGGCGGGCGGATTCCGGCGGATGCTGGATCGTTACTGCTGATAGCCCTCCACGGTGGTGGCGTCGCGGACGTGGGCGTTCTCGGGGTCGCGGCCGGCGTGGCGGCTGGCCCGCCGCTGGCGCAGGAGGTCCCAACACTGATCGAGGGCGACCTCGACCGTCTTGAGCCGGGCCTCCTCGTGCGCGTCGAGGCCTTCACCCGCCCGGCTCGACTCGAGGAGGCGGTGCTCCTCGGCCACGAGGTCGTTGATCTGGCTGAGTACGGCGTCGTCGTCCATGGCCCAGACGCTACCCACTGCGAGAACCGGGCAGGCCACTCCGAGAAGCGGGCAGGCTGTGGGGCATGTCCGCCCGGGAGCTCGTCGTGCTGGGGACGGCCAGTCAGGCCCCCACCCGCCACCGCAACCACAACGGGTACCTCCTGCGCTGGGACGCCGAGGGCCTGCTGTTCGACCCCGGCGAGGGTACCCAGCGGCAGATGCTCCTGGCCGGCGTGGCGTCGTCGACCATCACCCGGATCTGCGTCACCCACTTCCACGGCGACCACTGCCTCGGCCTGCCCGGCGTCCTCCAGCGCCTCTCCCTCGATCAGGTCGCCCACCCGGTCGATGTCTGGTACCCGGCCGGCGGCCAGGAGTTCTTCGACCGGCTGCGGCGCTGCGCCCTCTACAACGACACGGTCGACGTCCGGCCCCACCCCGTTGATCTGCAGCAGGGGAGGCAGGTGAAGCCCCCGAGTGTCGTCGACCCCGGCCCCGAGCCGTTCACCCTGGTGGCGGCCCGGCTCGACCACCGCACGGAGACCCTGGGCTGGCGGCTCGAGGAGCCCGACGGCCGCCGGATGCTGCCCGACCGGTTGGCGGCGGCCGGCGTCGCCGGGCCCGACGTCGGCCGGTTGCAACGGGAGGGGCGGCTGGTCACGGCGGACGGGCGGGAGGTGACGCTCGACGCCGTGAGCGAACCCCGCCGCGGCCAGGTGTTCGCCTTCGTGATGGACACCCGCCTCTGCGACGCCGCCTTCGCCCTCGCCGAGGGAGCCGACCTGGTCGTGTGCGAGTCGACGTTCCTCGAGCGCGACGCCGACCTCGCCGCAGCTTACGGCCATCTGACGGCCGCTCAGGCGGCCCGGGTGGCGGCCGACGCCGGGGCCCGGCGGCTCGTCCTCACCCATTTTTCCCAGCGTTATCCGGACGATTCCGATTTTTCTGCCGAAGCCGGGGAAATCTTTCCCGACGTCGTGGTGGCCCGGGATCTCATCCGGGTTCCGGTGCCGCCCCGAACGGGGTAGAGCGCTGTGGGACGGCGAAAAGGAGACGACGAGACACCATGAGCCCGGCCAACACGACGCTCGACCGTGACCAGACCTCGGTGGCGGGCGACGACTACGCCCCCGGCGAGGACCGGCCACTCAGGGGCTACGCCGCCCTCATGGGCGCCTACGGTGCGGCCGTGGCCGCCGGCGTGGTGGCCCTGCGGCGCCGGAACGGGCCGCTGCCCGACGTGCGGCCGGCCGACGTCGTCCTGGTCGGGGTGGCCACCCACAAGCTCGCCCGGCGGATGTCGAAGGACAGCGTCACGAGCCCGCTGCGGGCGCCGTTCACCCGCTACGAAGGGGTGGCGGGCCCGGCCGAGCTCCAGGAGGGCGCCCGGGGATCGGGCTTCCGGAAGGCCGTCGGGGAGCTTGTCAGCTGCCCCTTCTGCCTCAGCCAGTGGGTCGCCACGGGCTTCGCCTTCGGGCTCATCGCCGCGCCCCGGGCCACCCGCTGGGCGGCGTCGGTCTTCGCCTCGCTGGCCCTGGCCGACTTCCTCCAGTTCGCCTACGCCTGGGCGGAACAACAGGCGGAGCGCTGATGTTGGAACGGTCAGCGTCACATCCGCCCCGTTCGCCCGTTTCGTCCGTAGCGGGTCGCTTAAGAAACAGGGTAGGGCGTGCCGTTAGGGCCAGGAGAGGCCCCGTGATGGAGAATTAGGGCAGAACTTGCGGAACACGTCGGCCCGCCACGACGTTGTACCGGTGCCCACTGAGATTATTTACAAGGAGTGAGCGGCCATCAGCACCAAGGCTACCCATCGAGACCTTAGCGGTCCCTCCCTCGATCTGGCTCGCCTGTACCTCGAGGAGATCGGCGCCCGAGCTGTACCCGGGCCGGCCGAGCAGCTCGACCTGGGCCGGCGCGTCGCCGAGGGCGACGAGACGGCCAAGTGGGAGATGGTCGAGGCGAACCTGCGCCTCGTCGTCTACTGGGCCAAGCGCTACCAGCGCTCCGGCATGGACTTCCTGGATCTCGTCCAGGAGGGCACGATCGGCCTGGTCCGGGCGGTCGAGAAGTTCGACTGGACCAAGGGCTACCAGTTCTCCACCTATGCCACCTGGTGGATCCGCCAGGCCCTCCAGCGAGGGATCCAGCGGACCCGCACCACCATCTATGTCCCGGCCGACGCCGCCGACCGGCGCCGGGCGCTCGAGAAGATCGTCGAAGACCTCGAAGAGCGCCTCGGCCGGCCCCCCACCGACGAAGAGGTCGTGGCCGAGTCGGGCCTCGCCCACGAGCAGGTCGAAGCCGCCTTCGACGTCGCCCAGGTCGTCGCCTCGCTCGACCAGCCCGCCCGGGCCGGCGGCGAAACGACCCTCGGCGAGCTGGCGGCCGCCGACCAGACGGCCGCCGTCGAGGAGACCGTCCTCGAAGACGTGGCCAGCGACGAGCTGCACCGGGCCGTCAAGCGCCTTCCGGCGCTGGAGCGGTCCGTGGTCGAAGTTCGCTTCGGCCTGGCCGGCGAGGCGCCGGCCGGTGTGACCGCCGCCGCAGCCAAGCTGCACATGTCCCGCCGCCGCCTCCGCGACGTGGAGGCCCGGGCCCTGGCCCTCCTGGCCGAGAGCCCGGAGCTGGCCGGCGGGGCGCAGGCCGCTTAGAGAGCATGACGGAGCCCGGGTCGGAGATGCTTCCGGCCCGGGCTCTGCCACTCCGTTCGTACATCGCCGCCCGCACCTCGGAGTTCACGCTGCGGGACGGGAGCAAGGTCCTGGTCCGCCCGGGAGGGCCCAGCGACCGGGCCCTCCTGGTGGAGGAATTCGAGCGGCTCTCGCCGGAGTCCCGTTACCGGCGCTTCTTCGCCCCGCTCCAGAAGCTTCCCGACCGCCTCCTCGACGCCCTCACCTCGATCGACTACGTCAACCATTTCGCCTGGGCGGCGCTGGCCCGGGAGGACGGGCGGTGCCACGGGGTCGGCGTCTCCCGCTACGTCCGGCTGCCGGACCCGACGGCGGCCGAAGCCGCCGTGACCGTCGTCGACGACTGGCAGGGGCGGGGCCTCGGCCGGATCCTCCTCGACGCCCTGGTCCTCGAGGCGCTCGAGAACGGGATCACCCGCTTCGAGGGCGACGTGCTGGTCGAGAACCGCCCGATGCAGGAGCTGCTCCGGCGGACGGGCGCCCGCTTCTCGCCCGAGGGGTCCGGGGTGCTCCGGTTCTCGATCGACCTCCCGGCCCGGGACGAGGCGCTGCGCGGCGCGCCGTTCGGCGACCTGCTGCGGGCCCTGGCCACGGGCGACGTGTCGCTCTACCAGGACGAGCCCTGTCCCTGGCTGTCCGGCCCGACCACGCCCGACGGGGACCCGTCAGGTCTGGAGGGGTAGCAGCGCCTCGGCCATCGCCTCCAGCGTGGCCGTCGGCGACACTGTCCCTCCTGTCGATGGGGGCCGGCCGGCCGGGCGCACGACGAACTTGGAGAACCCGGCGGCGACGAACTCCTCGATCCGCCGGACGGCGGCGTCGAGGCCCTTCGGCACGAGGACGGCGGGGTCGAGTTCCGGCCGGCGCCGGGCGATCGAGGCCAGGAGCACCTCCGGGATGCTGTTTTTCCCATTGGAGAGGCTGTCTTTCCCACTGGAGAGGCTGGCGTCGAGGTAGGTGAGGCTCACGCCGAAGTGCTCGGGATCGATGCGCCGCCCGGCCGCCGCCGCCTCCCGCTCGATCACCGCCCGCCCCTCGGCCGCCTCCTCGGGTGTCACCAGGCTCGGGAGCCACCCGTCGGCCAGCCGCCCGGCCCGGACCAGGGCCGCCGGAGCGTTGCCCCCGACCCAGAGGTCGAAGGGCTGCTGGACGGGGTCCGGCCGGACCCGCACGCCGTCGACCACCTCTCCGCCGAGGTAGCGGCGGACGAGGACCAGGGCGGCGTCGAACGCCTGGCCCCGGGTCTGGCCGGCGGGAATCGGGAACGCCGCCCGCTCGGCCGGGTCGGGGAGGCCGAGGCCGAAGGCCACGAGGAGCCGGCCCCCCGACAGCCGGTCCAGGGAGGCCAGCTGCTTGGCTACCACCGCCGGATTGCGGCCGGGGAGGACCAGCACGCCGGGGCCGATCTTGAGCCGGGACGTGCGGGCGGCGGCCCAAGTGAGGCCGACGATCGGGTCGGGCGTGGCCCGGGAGGTCAGCTCGGCCAGCCAGAGGGAGTCGAAGCCGAGGTCCTCCATGGCGGTGACGGCCTCGCCGAACGGGCCGGGATCGGAGTCGCCGTCGATGCCGAGGATGGTGCCGATCCGGATCTTCATGAGGCCCGGCATGCTAATCAGGCGAGGCGGACGACCATCTCCTCGATGAGACCGACCGGGACAGCCGGGAACGCTGACCCTCTACCAGAACGTCATCCGGCTCAGTCTCAACTCGAACTTCAGCCCCTGAGGGCTCGTAGCGAACCCTGGATGCCTCACGACTCGTAACGTGACGATCGTTGCATTACGCAACACCGTGGGTTACAACCCGGACGTGGACATCGAGACCGCCCCCACGATCTGCCGCTACGACGGATGCACGCTCGGCCCCGACGGCGGCCCTGCGCCACTGGTACAGCCGCTCCGGGGCGGCAACCTCCGGGAGTACTGCTCCGACCGCCACCGGATCGCCGCCCATCGGGCCCGGCAACGCCGGCCCATGACTCCGGGCCCCGAGGCGGGCTCCTGGCTGGAGGGCGGGCCGCCGGGAGCGGCGCGCCGGGGCGGCTTCACCGCGGCCGGGCCGCCGAGCGCCGTCGCCGCCGGCCTGCAGGCGCTGGCCCTGGACCTCGGGCGCCTAGCCGGCGAGGTCGACCGGGCCCTGGCCACAGCCGACGCCGACCGGGTCGCCCGGGAGCTGCACGACGCCGGCCTCCGGGTCGCCGAAGCCGAGGCCCGGGCCGCGGCCACGGCGGCCGAGCGGGACCGGGAGCAGGCCGCCGCGGCGGGCTTCCGCGACATGGCCGAGGCCCACCTCACGGCCGCCGAGCGGGCCACGACCCGGGCCGACGACGCCGAAGCCGCCCGCGACGCCGCCCTGGAGGCCCTCGCCGCCGCCGAAATCGCCCGCGACGACGCTGCCGCCGCTCTCGCCGCCGCCGAAACGGCCCGGGACGAGGCCTCTGCCGCCCGGGCGGCTGCCGATGGCCGCTGTCACGAGGTGGCGGCCGTCCTGGCGGCGGCCGAGTCCGCCCGTGATGCGGCCCGGGCCGGCCTGGGAACCGCCGAGGCCCGGGCCAGCCGGCTCGACGAGGACGTGCTGGCCGCCGGGCGCCGAGCCGTGGTCGCCGAAGCCCGGGCCGCGGCGGCCGAGGCAGCGATGGGGTCGGCCCAGGGCCGGGCGAACGACGAGGCGCGGGCCCGCCTGTCGGCGGAGGAACGGCTGCGGGCCGAGGCGACCGGGAGAGTGGAGGCCGACGGGCGGGTCAAGGACGCTGAGCGGCGGGCGAAGTCGGCCGAGGCCGCGGCGGGCAAAGCCGAGCGCCGGGCGGAGCGGGCCGAGGCCGGCCGGGCCGCCGCCGAACAGCGGGCCGAGTTGGCGGACGCGGCCCGGTCCGAGGCGCAACGGCAGTTGCGGGCGGCCGAGGCGGCCCGGACCGAAGAGGCCCTCGCCGCCCGCCGCGACCTGGCTCGGGCCCTGCAGGTCTCGGGGCGCTAGCGCAGAACGGGGGACTGGGGGAGGCGCAGGGCGAAGCGGCTACCCACGCCGAGACGGCTGTCGCACCAGAGGCGGCCGCCCATCAACTCGGCCAGGCGCCGGCCGGTATAGAGGCTCACCCCGGTCGGACGGGCGGGGGAGCCGTCGAGCGGGTGGAAGCGCTCGAACAGGGCCGGGATGTCGCCGGAGAAGATGCCCGGACCCCCGTCGAGAACGGCGATCTCGAAGGTGTCGCCCCGGTCGGCGATCTCCACGGTCACCGGCCCGTCGGAGTACCGCAGGGCGTTGTCGATCAGCGGGTCGACCACCCGCTCCAGCAGCCGCCGGTCGACCGAGGCGTCCAGGCGGACGGGGGCCGAGAGCGTGAGGTCGCGGCCGGGGTGAGCGGACCGTCGGGTGCTCACCATGAGTCCGACCGCGGCCACCACGTCTGTCCGCTCGGGCCGGACGGCGACGACGGCGGCGGCGGCGTCCCGCCCGTCGGCCGACAGGAGGGACAGCTGGTCGGCCATCGCCTCGAGGCGGGCGGCCTCGGCCATGATGGCCCTGCGGGCCACCTCCCAGTCGGAGGACGGCGCCACCCCGTCGCCGGCG
Organism: Actinomycetota bacterium; assembly: GCA_030838785.1. Classification (GTDB taxonomy): domain Bacteria; phylum Actinomycetota; class Acidimicrobiia; order IMCC26256; family BP-133; genus BP-133. The sequence continues at coordinate 27,086 of JAUZEY010000207.1, forward strand.
AGGCGGGGGGCGGCGAGGGCGGCGATGGCGGCCAGCGGGTCGCGCAAAGCCCGCCCGAGGGCGGCGACGACGTCGAACCCCTCCTGGCTGGCGGGGGCGCTACCAGCGGCCCGGAGCACCAGTACGCGGTCGCCGCCAACGCCCAGGGAGCGGGCTGTGGCCTGATACCGGCGAGGGGTCGGCCGGCCGAGGACCACCTCCTCCATGGTGGTCGCCGCCGGTCCCGCCGGTCCGGTCCCGGACCGGTCGGCGTCGCCGGCCGAAGACGGAGCGCCCAGGAGCATGGCCTCCAGCCCGGGGTGGCCGAGCCGGCCCCGGGCGGGACGACCGATCTCGAACGAGTCGGACAGGGCGAACAGCTCGGCGGCGGCGGCATTGAGGGTCGTGAAGCACCCGCGGCCGTCGACCACCACCACCGGGTCGGGCAGGAGATGGACGAGGGCCGACAGCCGCCCGTCGGCGACCTTGGCCGTCGCGGCCGAGCGGGCGGCCTCCAGGGCCGCGGCCACCGAGAGCCGCAGCGCCGCCAGCGCCCTCCGCCCGGCGACGTCGGGCTCCTCGGCGACGAGGAGGACGAGGGCTCCCGGCCCCCCGTCCACCAGGGGGAGGGAGACGGCGAACTCGGCGCCGGCGCTGAGCTGGCCGACCACGGGGTCGGTGGGAGGCACCACCGCCACCCCGTCCCCCGAGACCAGGCGGGCGAAGCCCGGATGGCGGCTGGCCGGCCCGAGCCGGTCCCGGTCGAGGCCCCGCCAGGCCGTGACTTCGAGGTCGCCCGGCCCGGTCGGCAGGCACACGAACCCCGCCCGGGCCCCGAAGGCCGTGGCGGCCAGGTCGAGGGCGCGAGCCAGTACCTCGTCGATGGTCCGGGCGGTGGCCAGCGCCGACAACCCCTCGGTAAGAAGGAGGCCGGCCGTCCCGGTATCCCGGGCGCCGGCCAGCAGGCCCGGTGCGGGGCGGGCCGCCAGGGCCAGCGCGGCACAGTCGGCCGCCAGAGCGAGGCCCTCGAGCTCCGCCGTCCCGGCCCGACCGCCGGCCACGGCCAGCGCCGCGATCACCGTTCCCCGGTGCCGGACCGGGACCGCCAGCACGGCGAGGCCAGCGCCCGGATCCGACCGGCGGGCGGCCTGTCCGGAGGAGAACGCCTCCCCGGCCGCCTCCAACAGCACACCCTGCGCCGACCCGATTGCCACAAGAGGCGTCATCTGCCCCTCTAACATCGCAGTCAACAAGAGATGGGAGGTTGCAGTGCGAGCCAACGCCTCCTCGGCGACGACGCGCAGGACCCGCCCGGGGTCCACCCCTTCGGCGAGGGAGCGCACGATACTGGCGAAGCCGTGGTCGGTCATTTGCGTCCAGAAGCCCGTCGTTCACTCGGAGGTATCGGCTGTGCAGGGGGGCGTCATGAGAGTGCTCGACCGACGTTCTTGGGATGAGCACTCAAGCCCCGAGCGGATTGCGCCGATGGGTTGGGCATGACTCAAAGGGGCCAAGGAGGACGAGGAATGACCACCATCCGAGCGACCTGCCCGTCCTGCGGGGATGTGCGCCTGAAGGCTTCTGACGTCGTGGTGCGGGTGTGCGCCAACGACAATAAGGGGTCCTACTGCTTCCGGTGCCCGAGCTGTGGGCTCCGGGTGACGAAGTCGGCCGACTCCCGCATCGTCGACCTCCTGGCCAGCTCCGGCGTCAAGATGGACGTCTGGCACCTCCCGGCCGAGCTGTGGGAAGCCCGCCCGACCGGCGCCCCCGTCTCGTACGACGACCTGCTCGACTTCCACCTCATGCTGCAGGACGACTCGTGGTTCGAGCAGCTCGCCGACCGGATCGCCGACGTCGAGAAGTAGTTTTTTCCTTGCTTGCGAACCTCCTGTAGGCCCGCCGCCTCTTCCCCCGACATCCCGCCCAGGATGCCGGGAGAGGAGGCGGTAGCATTTACGGCGGTTAGTCTGGAAGGAAGCAATGTTCAATCTCGGCCCGTTCGAACTCGTAGCGATCTTCGTGGTCGCCCTGCTGGTCTTCGGCCCCGACAAGCTGCCGGAGATGGGTAAGCAGGTCGGGCGCGCCTACCGGGAGTTCCGCAAGTTCCAGGAGTCGATGCAGACGCAGGTCCGCGACGTCATGGAACCGATCACCGGGCCGATCATCCAGAACGGCCCCGTCGGGCCCGCTCCGACCAACATCACCGGGGGCAACATCCCGCGGTCGGCCACGATCCAGAACCCCCAGCCGGCCGAGGGGGAGGCCGCCGCCGCGCCCGGCACCTTCGGGCACTACGCCCCGGTCGAGCCGCCCGTGGCGGACCAGGCTCCCACTGCCGGCGACACCACCCCGGGCAACGGCACGGCTCCCGGCACCACCGAGTCCGAGTCTCCCGCGCCCGACCCCGACGCCCGGTAGGCCCTCGTGGCCCGGAAGGCAGCGGAGAAGGAGGAGAAGAAGAAGGCTGATTCCGGCGGCACGATGTCGGTGGTCGACCACCTGCGCGAGCTGCGGGACCGCATCATCTGGTCGATGATGGCCATCGCCGTGGGGGCGGTCATCTGCTTCATCTTCTTCTCGCCCATCATCCACCTGATGGTCCAGCCCTACCGGGACGCCACCGGGAAGGGGCTCATCTTCACCCAGCCCCTCGAAGCGTTCATGACCCGGATCAAGGTGGCCGCCTACGGGGGCTTCGTCCTCGCCTCGCCGGTCGTCTTCTTCCACCTGTGGCGCTTCATCACCCCGGGCCTCAACCCGAAGGAGAAGAAGTACGCCATCCCCTTCGTGGTCTCGTCGGTGGTCCTCTTCGTCGGCGGCTCGATGGTGGCGGTCGTCACGTTCCCCAAGGCCCTCAACTTCCTCCTCGGGGTCGGCGGGAAGGACCTCGACCCGCTGCTCAGCGCCGGCAGCTACCTGACGCTGGTCTTCCTCATGATCCTGGCCTTCGGGATCAGCTTCGAGTTTCCGATCGTGATGATGTTCCTGCTGCTGGCCCGGATCATCACCACATCCCAGCTACGCAAGATCCGCAAGTACGCCTTCCTCGGCATCGTGATCTTCGCCGCCGTCATCACCCCCAGCCAGGACCCGATCTCCCTCTTCGCCATGGCGATCCCGATGTATCTCCTCTACGAGGTCTCCATCGTCCTCGGGCGGTTGCTCAAGCGTTGACCTCGCCCCGGGCGGCCTTCGTCGAGTCACGGGGGTTTCCGCTCGACGACTTCCAGGTCCGGGCCCTCGATGCGCTCGACGCCGGCCGGTCCGTGCTGGTCGCCGCCCCGACCGGGTCGGGCAAGACGGTGGTGGCGGAGTACGCCGTGGAGAAGGCGCTGGCCGAGGGGCGCAAGGTCTTCTACACCACGCCGCTCAAGGCCCTCTCCAACCAGAAGTACAACGATCTCGTCCGGGCCCACGGCGCGGCGCGGGTCGGGCTCCTCACCGGCGACAACTCCCTCAACGGGGAGGCACCGGTGGTGGTGATGACGACCGAGGTCCTGCGCAACATGATCTACGCCGCCTCGCCGACCCTGGAGGGGCTGCGCTACGTCGTCCTCGACGAGGTGCACTACCTCCAGAACCCCTACCGGGGGGCGGTGTGGGAGGAGGTCATCATCCACCTCGCGCCCGAGGTCGACCTCGTCTGCCTGTCGGCCACGGTGTCCAACGCCGAGGAATTCGCCGACTGGATCCAGACCGTCCGGGGCGAGACGGAGGCGATCATCGAGGAGCGGCGGCCCGTCCGCCTGCGCCACCTGTACCTGGTCGGCGACAAGGAGGCGGAGGAGGTCCACATCCTCCCGACCTTCGTCGAGGCACCGGACACTCCGGTGGAGTTGCGGCCGAATCCGGAGGCGTCACGGCTCGACTCCCGATCGGGCAGAAAGGGCGGGCCGGCGGTACGGGGACGGCCCCGGGGGCGGCTGTTCACACCCCGCCGGATCGAGACCGTCGCCCGCCTCGACGACGAGGACATGCTGCCCGCCATCTACTTCATCTTCAGCCGGGCGGGCTGCGACCAGGCCGTCGACGCCTGCCTGGCCGCCGGGCTGCGCCTCACCACGCCGGAGGACCGGGAGCAGATCCGGGCCATCGCCGAGCGCCACGTCGAGAGCCTCTCCGACAATGACCTCGACCTGCTCGGCTACGGGAGCTGGCTCGCCGGCCTGGAAGCGGGCTTCGCCGCCCACCATGCCGGCAAGGTGCCGCCGATGAAGGAAGCAGTGGAGGAGGCGTTCGCCACCGGGCTGGTCAAGGTCGTCTTCGCCACCGAGACGCTCTCGCTCGGGATCAACATGCCGGCCCGCACGGTGGTCATCGAGAAGCTGTCGAAGTTCACCGGCGAACGCCACGAGTTCCTCACGCCGGGGGAGTACACCCAGCTCACCGGCCGGGCGGGGCGGCGGGGGATCGACGACCTCGGCTACGCCGCCGTGCTGTGGAACCCCTACGTGCCGTTCGACCAGGTGGCCTCGCTGGCGTCGACCCGGTCCTACGCCCTCCGCTCGTCGTTCCGGCCGACGTACAACATGGCCGCCAACCTGGTGCGGCGCTACCCGTCCGACGTCGCCCACCACCTTCTGAACCTGTCGTTCGCCCAGTACGGCGCCGACAAGGAGATCGTCCGCCTGGAGCGCCAGCTCGAACGGAGCCGGGAGCTGCTGGCCAGCCACCGCCAGGCCATCGCCTGCGAGCGGGGCGACGTGGAGGAGTACCGCGCCCTCCTGCGCAACCGGGCCGGGCGCCGCCAGGCGGCCCGGAGCGGCGGGCCGGGCGGAGCGCCGGGGTTCGAGGCCCTGAAACCGGGTGACGTCATCGCCCGCCGGGGCAACAAGGCGGTCGTCCTGCAGCGCACCCGGGGCCGGGGGGACGAGACCAAGCTGCTGGTGCTGACGGCGGACAAGGGGGTGGTCCGGCTCGGGCCGACCGACTTCGCCGGGCCCGTCCGGGCCATCGGGGCGATCGAGTTGCCCCGGCCCATCGCCCCCCGCAGCCCGGCCTTCCGCCGGGCCGTGGCCGAGGCGTTGCGGGGCGTCCGGGTCCGGGGCGGCAACGGCTCGGAGCGGAGCCGCGGCAGCGACGACGCCCCGGTGGAGGACGGCGAAACCGTTGCCGGGAGCGGCGATCCCCGTCGCCATCCGGTGGCCGGCTGCCCCGATCTGACCACCCACCTGCGCTACGCCGAACGGGCCGAGCGGCTCGCCCGCGACGTCGAGCGGCTCGAGCGGCGCATCCGGGGCCGCACCGAAAGCCTGGCCCGCCAGTTCGACCGGGTGCTGCGGGTCCTCGAGTCGTGGGGGTACGTCGACGGGTGGCAGCTCACCGACGCCGGCGGGATGCTGACCCGCCTCTACAGCGAGACCGACCTGCTGCTGGCCGAGTGCCTGCGGGAAGGGCTCCTCGACGGGCTGGACGGGCCTTCGATCGCCGCCGTCTGCTCGGTGTTCTCCTACGAGTCGCGGGGGCCGGACCAGGGCTCGGCGCAGCGGGTGCGCTACCCCAACCGGATGGTGCGGGACCGGGTGACGGAGATCGACCGGATCTGGCGGGACCTCAACGTCGTCGAGGACGAGGCGGGCCTGCCGGAGACCCGCCGGCCCGACCCCGGGTTCACACCGCTGGCCCACGCCTGGGCGCTGGGCAAGGACCTCGAGGACGTGCTCCTCGACGAGGACCTCACCGGCGGCGACTTCGTCCGCAACGTGAAACAGCTGATCGACCTGCTGCGCCAGGTCGGCGACGTGGCCCCCCGGGCGGCGACGGCCGCCGCCGCCCGGTCGGCTGCCGACGCGCTGTTCCGGGGCGTGGTGGCCGCCTCCAGCACCGTCGGCTCCGGCGCCGCACGCGCTCGGGGTGTCCCCGGAGATCCCGGGGCTCGGGGTGTCCCCGGAGACGCGGTCCGGGCCCGGTGAGCCAGAGCTTTCCGGGGGACCCCCCCGAACCGCCCGGCATCCGGCCCGGGCAGCCGTGGGGCACGGAGGAGTCCGGTCCCGCCGACCTCGAGGTGACCGGTGGCGACGGGATGCTGGCCTCGGTGCTGGTCCGGGGGGTGGCCGACCCGCTCGTCCGTTTCGCCGCCAACCGCGGCTCCGACCTGGCCCGGGCCGTCGGCCTGGTGGCCGGGGCGGCGTCGACCGGCATGGCGCTCCCGCTCGACGTCCTCGACGTGGTGGCCAGCAATGGGTTCGAGCAGATCACGGCCGATGAGGTCCACGACAGCGGACCCCGGATGGCCACCGTGGTGGCCGTCAACAGCATCGTCGTGGGCCCGCCCCCTGACCGGCTCCGGGCCTGGCACCGGCCGGCGGGGCTGACGGTGGAGATCGACGGGACGCCGGTCGATGCGGCCGCCGCCACCACGCTGGTGGTCATGAACGGGCAGTACCTGCGAGGCGTGGACGTGAGCCCCCGCGGCCACCCCGGCGACGGCGTCTGCGAGGCGCAGCTCTACGCCCTCCCGCCCGCCGCCCGCCGGGCCATGCGCGCCCGCCTGGCCACCGGCGCCCACCTGCCGCATCCGGCGATCACCATCCGCCGGGCCCGGCGGATCGTCGTGCGGGCGGCCCGGCCCGTCCCCCTCGAGGTCGACGGCGCCCCGGCCGGCCGGGTAACGGAGGTGCGGCTCGAGCTGCGCCCGTCCGCCTACCGCCTGCTGGTCTGATCGCGGGACGTACGGCTCGCCCGCGCCCCTGCTGCCATTACGGGGTGGGAGCGTCGAGGAACTCGTTGATCCGGGTGGCCATGGCCTCGGCGTGGGTCAGGAGGAACAGATGGCCGCCAGGCACCACCTCGAGCCGGGCGTCGGGGATGCGGGCAGCCAGGATGCGGCCGTTCACCACCGGGACGATGGGGTCCGAGTCGCCGGCGAGCACCAGCGTCGGCTGGCGGAGACGGTGGAGCCACAGGACGCTGGCGAAGCGGCGCAGGGCCAGCATCTGCCACACGTAGCCCCGCGACGACGGCGCCCGGGTGAACCGGGCCCGGCGCTGGTGGGCCATCATCTCCGGGTCGTCGACCACGTCGGGGCCGTAGAGGCGGGGAGCGACCCGGTCGAGATAGGACGGCGACCAGTAGCGCAGCGGGGTGGCCAGGATGGCCAGCACCCGGGGGTCGCCGGGGATGGGCGCGCCGCCGGCCATGGTGGCGCAGAGCACCAGCCGGCGGACCCTGTCGCCGCCGCGGTGGGCCAGCTCCTGGGCCAGTGCGCCGCCCCACGACACCCCCAGCACGTCGACGCGGGGTACGCCGATCTGGTCCAGCGCGGCGAGCACGGCCCGGGCCACGCCGCCCATGGTCGGCGGGATCAGCGGGACGGACGACTCGCCGACCCCGGGCGCGTCAAAGGCGATCGTCGGACGGCCGAGCGGGTCCCGGAACGGTTGCCACATCTCGATCGGGGCGCCGATCCCGTTGCACAGCAGGAGCGGCGGACGGGCCGCGGCCGACGCCTCCGTCGGCGGGAAGCCGCTGGCTTTTTGGGGGACACCCCCGAACCCCGCGGCGGGGCGGACCGACACCCGCAGCCGGAACCCGGCCGCCTGCACCATCAAGGTCCGCTCGTCGCGGGCGGCGGCCGCCGCGCCCGCGGCCGTGGCCGCCGGGTCGGCGGGGGGCGTCATCGACGGGGAGGTCAACTGGCGGCGTAGCGGCCGGGGGCGGTGTCGAGCACCGGATGGGTGCCGCTGCCGGGCGCCCGGGGGGCCCGGCGGGTCTCGCCGTCGCGGGCGGTCAGCCACTCCGACCACTCCTCCCACCACGACCCGGCGATCCGCTCCGCCTGAGCCGAGAAGGCCCCCGGGTCGGGGCC
>JAUZEY010000210.1 GCA_030838785.1 Actinomycetota bacterium
GCATGCGCCGCCCGACCGTCCTCATCTTGACCGCGGGTCTGCTGCTCGGGGCTTGTAGCGGCAGTTCTTCGAATCGCACCGAGGGCGGCGCCACGGCGTCGTCGTCGACCACGACGAGGATCCCGGCTCCGCCCACAACCGGGACGACGCTCCACGCCGCCGAGCCCTGCGCCCTCGGGCCCCAGGCTCCGCCGGCGGGCACGATCGACGCCGGCTTCGCCACCGCGCTGGCCTTCGCCCCCGACGGGCGGCTGTTCTTCGCCGAGCGGTCGGGCACCGTCCGCGTGTACCAGGACGGCGCCACCAGGGAGTTCGCCAAGGTGGCCACGGTCACGACCGAGGCCGGCGGCGGCTACAGCGAGCGGGGCCTCCTCGGCCTGGCCGTGAGCCCGACCAACGCCTCCGACCACTTCGTCTACGCCTTCGTGTCCAACCCCGACCGGACCCACCAGGAGATCGTCCGGTGGACCGACTGCGCCGGCACCGGCGGCGCCCTCACCACCCTGGTGCGGCTCCCGTCCGGCGCCGACTGCTGCCACAAGGGCGGCCGCCTCGCCTTCGGCCCCGACGGCAGGCTCTACGCCACCCTGGGCGAGGAGCACACCGCGTCGGCGGCCCAGGACACCACGGACCCCCGGGGCAAGGTGCTGCGCTACAACCCCGACGGGACGGTCCCGGCCGACAACCCGTTCGGGGCCGGCAACCCGGTGTGGGCCTACGGGTTCCGCAACCCCTTCGGCCTCGCCATCTCGCCCGCCGGCCAGGTGGCCGTCACGAGCAACGGCCCGACCGGCGACGCCGGGAGCCCCCCGACCGGCTTCGACATCGTCTTCGACCGGGTCGCCCCCGGCTCCGGCCACCAGTGGGCCCACTGCTACGGCTACAGCCACCCGCTGCCGGGCCAGACGAGCTGCGGGGCGGGGCAGGTCGAGCCGACCTGGAGCAGCGAGACGACGACCGTGGTCCCGACCGGAGCGGCCTTCGTCGACGCCGCCGGTCCCCCCGGGCTGGCCGGCCACCTCGTGTTCTGCAACTTCAACGGCGGCATGCGGATCCTCACCCCGGGCACGCCCCACGCCACCGTCGCCGCCGGGCCGGCGGAGTGCACGCTCGATGTGGTGCAGGGCCCCGACCACGCCGTCTACTACTCCGACAGCGCCCATATCTACCGCCGCTAGTTACGGAGTTACCGCAGTTCGGCGGGGCATTCCCCGCCAAACGGGCGGGGACTAGTCCTTTCGTCGGCAACAAATGACGCCGCCGGGTCATTGGCCCGGGACATACCGGTACCGATCATTCCCCGAAAGACGGTTGGCCGCTATTCCGCGGCCGCCACCGGCCGCCGTACCCGTCGCCCTGGAGGGGTGTCATCCCCAAGATCGCACCCAACGGCCCCGTGACCGACGGGAGCTTCCGACCTGTCCCGGCCACGACGTGGGACGGGCTGGGTTCGGGCTGCTCGCTCCTGTTCGACGCCAACCCGCTGGCCATGTGGGTCCACGACTCCGACTCGCTGCGGATCCTCGAGGTGAACGAGGCGGCCGTCGGCCAGTACGGCTGGACCCGCAGCCAGCTGCTGTCGATGACCGTGCTCGACCTGCTCCCGCCCGAGGACCGCCCGGCGTTCCTCCAGCTGCTGCTCGACGGGCCGCCGGCCGGCCCGGCCCGCCACCGCCACCTCACCCGGGAGGGCGCCCTCCTCACCGTCGAGATCCAGTCCGACGCCGTCACCTACGACCGCCGGCGGGCGACCCTGGCGTTGGCCCGGGACGTCACCGAGGGGGAGTACCTCCGGGCCGCCCTCGGGACGACCGGCGACCAGCTCCGCGAGGCCCAGGCGGTGGCCAAGGTCGGGATCTGGGAATGGGACATCGCCGACAACCAGATCCGCTGGTCCGACGAGCTGTACCGCATCTTCGGCCTCACCCCCCAGGCCTTCCCGGGCACGTTCGAGGGCTACATGGCCGCCGTCCACCCCGACGACCGGGCGCTGGTCGAGGCGACGGTGGAGCGCAGCCTGCGGACCCTGGAGCCGTTCGACTTCGCCCACCGGGGCGTGCTTCCCGAGGGCACGGTCCGCTGGCTGCAGTGCCGGGGCCGGGTCCGGGGCGTCGACGGGCATCCGGTCCAGATGACCGGCGCCTGCCAGGACGTCACCGCCCAGCGGGAGGCGGCCGAGGCCCTCTCCCAACTGGCCCTCCACGACCCCCTCACCGGCCTGCCCAACCGGTCGCTGTTCATGGACCGCCTCGGCCAGGCGCTGCGCCGCCTCGACCGCCGCAACCGGGTCCTGGCCGTGCTGTTCGTCGACCTCGACCGGTTCAAGATCATCAACGACCGGTTCGGCCACGCCGCCGGCGACGAGACGCTGCTGGCCGTCGGCACCAGGCTCCGGGAAGTGCTGCGGCCGAGCGACACCGTGGCCCGCCTCGGCGGCGACGAGTTCGTCGCGCTGTGCGAGGACCTGGAGAGCGACCAGGCCGCCGTCCGGGTGGCCGAACGGGTGCTGGCCGCCCTCGACCGGCCGATGCCGTGCGCCGGTCAAGAGGTCACGTGCTCCGCCAGCATCGGCATCGCCCTCACCCGCCGACCCGACGCCACCGCCGACGCCCTGCTGCGGGACGCCGACATGGCCATGTACCGGGCCAAGGAGACGGGCCGGCACCGCATCGAGGTGTTCGACAACTCGGCCCGCCTGCGGAACCAGGCCCGCCTCCAGACCGCCGAGGAGCTCCGCCTGGCCGTCGACTCCGACCAGCTCCGGGTGGTGTACCAGCCCATCGTGCACCTCGGGCAGGCGACGCCGGCCGGGGTGGAGGCGCTCGTCCGCTGGCAGCATCCCCGCCGGGGGCTCCTGGCGCCGGCGGAGTTCATCGAGGTCGCCGAGGACACCGGCCTCGTCGTCCCCCTCGGCGCGTGGGTGCTGCGCCGGGCCTGCCGCGACCTCACCCAGATCCTCGACCAGGGCGGCCCCGGCGGCGGTTCCGATCTCGTCATGTCGGTCAACCTCTCCGCCCGCCAGCTGAGCGAGCCGGCCCTGGTGGCGATGGTGGAGGGCGTCCTGGCCGAGTTCGGGCTGGCGCCGTGGCGCCTCTGCTTCGAGATCACCGAGAGCGTCCTGATGGACGACGTCGACCTGGCCATCGCCGTCCTCTCCGACCTGCGGGCCCTCGGCGTGCGGCTGGCCATCGACGACTTCGGCACCGGCTATTCGTCGCTGGGCTACCTCCAACGCTTCCCCGTCGACATCGTGAAGCTCGACCGGGCCTTCGTCGGCGGCCTCGGCGGCGACAGCGCGGCCGACGCCATCGCCGCGGCCGTGATCAACCTCGGCCATGCGCTCGGCCTGTCGGTCATCGCCGAGGGTGTCGAGACCGAGGAACAGCTGACCGTGCTCCGGGCCCTGCGCTGCGACCGGGCCCAGGGCTACCTGTGGAGCGCCGGTCAGGCCCCCGAGGCGCTGGCCTCGTGGCTGGCGGCGAAGCCGTCGGGCGGCCTGGAGCTGCGGCCCGTCGCGCTGGCCGGCCTGGTGGCCGAGCGGGTGGCGGCCCTGCGACTGGGAGCCCGGCGGCCGGCGGCCTCCGCCCCCGTCGTCGTCCAGGTGCCGTCGACCCTGGCCTCGGCCTTCGCCGACGCCGGCGCCGCCCGCAAGGTCCTCGACCACCTGCTGGCCAACGCCCTCAAGTACTCCCCCGGTCACCGGCCGGTGGTGGTGAGCGCCGCCGCCGACAAGCGCTTCGTGCGGATCAGCGTGGCCGACTACGGCGTCGGCATGACGCCCGACGAGGCGGCCCGCTGCTTCGAACCCTTCTGGCAGGCCGACCGCGCCGGCATTTCTGAGTCGGGCAGTTCCGGGTCGGGCGGTTCCGAGGGCGGTGGCGCCGGTGTCGGCCTGTACATCGTGCGATCCCTGGTGGAGGCGATGGGCGGCCACGTCGCCGTCCGCAGCGCCAAGGGGGCCGGCTCGACCTTCACCTTCGCCCTGCCCCGAACGGCCCGGGAGGCGAAGCGGGCGGGCCGCCACGGCGCCCTGCCGCCGGGGGTGGGGGAGGACTCCTCCATCCGCGAGTTCATGCGTCAGATCGGCGTCCCCAGCCGCCGAGGGACCGGAGGCAACCGCCCGTGATCGTCGCCCTGGTCGCCGCCTCCAACATCATCCTCGGGGTGGCCTACACCGGCTACGGGATGATGACCGCCATCGAGATGAAGCGCGACTGGCGGACGTTCGGGTTCTCCCACTTCGGAGCCGCCTGGATCTGCATGGCGTTCACCTGCGGCCCGCACCACCTCGACCACGGCCTCCACGTCGCCGTCGCCGGCCGCACCGGCGGCCCGTTGGACCTGCTGGCGGTGGTGGTCGGGCTGCCGGTCGGCGTGCTGTGGCTGTGGCTGCGGGTCGAGGCCTTCCTCGGGGGGCGGGGCGACCGCTTCGTCCCCGGTGACCCCCGCTGGCTGCGGGCCGCCCCCGCGGCCAGCGGGCTCTACGTCGCCGGCCTCGGCGCGGCCTGTATCGCGGTGCTGGCGGCTGGACCGCGGGTCATGCCCGGCTTGGCCGTGTGGGCCAACGTCATCCTCGTCGGCCTCTACATGGCTGTCGGCTGGTTCGTGCTCCGCACGCAGCTGGCCAACCGGCCGTCGATGGGCGGCTGGTCGGTGTCGGGCCTGTCGCTGTCGGTCATCTTCCCGACCTGCGCCCTGATGCACCTCGTGTGGGCGACCTACGCCGTGACCGGCCGTTACCAGCAGGACGGGCACGGCCTGGCCATCGACTGGCTGTCGGTGCCGGCCGGCATCTACTTCCTGGCCGTGGTACGGGGGCTCTACCGCGAATCGCTGCGGGACTGGAACGACGGCCCGGGCGAGGTCAGCAAGGGAAGGCTCGAGCCGGTGGACGCCGCCCCATGAGCGGCCCGTCGGAGCAGCTCAAGCATCCGCGCACCATCGGCTGGCTGGGGACGACCGCCCTCGGGATGGGCGGCAGCAACCAGAGCCTGTTCCTGATCTCGGCCCTCCTCGTCGCCCAGGGCAGCGCCGCCGTCCCCCTCCTGATCGTCGGGCTGCTGCTCAGCTGGGCCGCGCTGCCGGGGTGGACGGAGCTGATCATGATGTGGCCCGACCGGGTCGGCGGCATCGCCGCCACCTGCGCCGAGGCCTTCCGCCCCTACAGCCCCGTCCTCGCCAACCTGACCGGCACCTGCTACTGGTGGGGCTGGGTCCCGACCTGCGGCCTGACGGCGATCCTGTCCGCCTCGGCGCTGCACCAGTGGTACCTGCCGTGGATGCCGGTGAAGCTCCTGGCCGTCATCATCGTGGCCGTATTCACCGCCCTGAACCTGGCCGGGATGAAGCGGGTCACCAGCGTGGCGGTGGCCATCGCCTGCGGCTCGGCGGCGCTGGCCTTCCTGTCCGGCGTGGTGCCGGTGCTGACCGGCCACGTCGACTGGCAGCAGGCGTCGTCGTTCCATCTCGAGACGCCGTTCAAGGGCCTGTTCGGCGGCATCACCAGCGCCATGGCCGGCCTGTACCTGATCGGCTTCGCCGCTCCCGCCTTCGAGGCGGCCTCCTGCCACGTCGGGGAGACGGTCGACCCCGAGAAGAACGTCCCCCGGGCCATGTTCGCCAGCGCCTGGATGGCGACGCTGTACTTCCTCGTGCTGCCCGTCGTCTGGCTCGGTGTGCTGGGCCCGACCTCCATCGGGGGCAACGGCGAGGCCAACGTCCTCGCCCATGTGCTCGGCCCCACCTTCGCCCCGGTGTTCGGCAGCGCGGCCAAGGCGGCGGCCATCTGGTTCATGGTCCTCAACATGTTCCACGGCACGCTGACGCCCCTCACCGGCGCCGCCCGGACGCTGTCGCAGCTGTCGGAGGACGGGCTGCTTCCCCGTATCCTGGCCCGCCGTTCCCGCACCGACGCCCCCTGGGTGGCCAGCCTGCTGACGGCGGGGATGGCGACGCTGTTCCTCCTCGGCGGCGACCCGGTGTGGGTCATCGCCGCGGCCAACTTCACCTACCTGATCGGCATCGCCCTGCCCAGCGTGGCGGTGTGGCTGTTGCGGCGCAACGAACCCGACCGGGCCCGGCCCTACCGGGCCCCCCGGGGCACGATCGTGCTCGGCGTGATCTCCGGCGGGGTGTGGCTCCTGACGACGGTGCTGGGTTTCGAGCAGTTCGGCCTGCCCACCGTGCTGTTCGGGCTCACCCTGGCCTACTCGGGGGCGGCGGCGTTCGCCTGGCGGAAGTGGAGGGACAACCGGGGCCAACCCCGCCGGGTCAAGCGATCGCTGCACCTGAAGCTGACCGGGGCCATGGTGGCCGTCCTCCTCCTTGACGGCGCCGGCTACCTGATCGCCGTGTCGTCGGTGCGGCCCGGCGACTCGGCCATGAAAACCGTCCTGCAGGACATCTTCGTGGCCGTGGCGCTGGTGACCATCACCGTCGGCCTCGTGCTGCCGGGCATGATCGCCCACGCCGCCACGCAGGTGGCCGCCGCCGCCGACAAGCTGGCCACCGGCACGCTGGCCGACCTCACCCGGGCCATGGGGGCCCTCGCCGACGGCGACCTCGCCGCCGCCCGGGCCCGGGTCGACACCACCCACGTCGACGTCCACTCCACCGACGAGGTCGGGGCGATGGCCGTCAGCTTCAACACGATCCTCGACGAGGCGGCCCGGGCGGCCGTGTCCCTCGACGGCGCCCGGGAGGCGCTGCGCTCCCATCAGGAGCAGCTGTCCTACCAGGCGCTCCACGACCCGCTGACCGCGTTGCCGAACCGGCTCCTGTTCGGCGACCGCCTCGACCACGCCCTCGAATCCCTCGGGCGGCGGCCGGGGCTGCTGGCCGTGCTGTTCGTCGACGTCGACCGGTTCAAGCTCATCAACGACAGCCTCGGCCACGCCAAGGGCGACCAGGTGCTGGTCACCGCGGCCGAACGCCTTCGGACCGCACTGCGGCCCGGGGATACCGTGGCCCGCTTCGGCGGTGACGAGTTCGTCGTCCTCTGCGAGGACCTGGCCGACGAGGCGGAGGCGACGGCCATCGCCGAGCGCTTGCGGGAGACAATGGGCGCTCCGATGATCGTCGACGGCGCCGAGTACGTCGTGTCGGTGTCAACCGGGATCGCCCTGGCCACCTCGCCCGAGCTGTCCGCTGACGACCTGCTGCGCGACGCCGATGCCGCCATGTACCAGGCCAAGGACGACGGTCGGAACCAGACCCGGGTGTTTGCCGATTCCCTGCGGGCCAAGCTCGTCCGCCGCCTCGACACGGAGCTCGAGCTTCGCCGGGCCATCGTCGCCGGCGAGCTCCGGGTGCATTACCAGCCGATCATCGACATCGCCACCGGTGCCGTCGTCGACGTCGAGGCGCTGGTCCGGTGGGAGCACCCGGAACGGGGCCTCGTCTCCCCCGGCGATTTCATCCCGGTGGCCGAGGAGACCGGCCTGATCGTGCCGCTCGGTGAATGGGTCCTCCGGGAAGCCTGCCGTCAGGTCCGCGTCTGGCAGGACCAGTTCCCCCGCCCCGCCGCCCTCGACGGCGACGGACGCCTTCGGCCGACGGCACCGGCCCTCGGGATCAGCGTGAACTTCTCCGGCCGCCAGCTCGGACAGCGCAACATCGTCGACGTGGTCCGCCGGATCCTCGACGAAGCCGGCCTTCCCGCCGGCTCGCTGACCCTCGAGATCACCGAGAGCGTCCTGATGTCCGACGCCCGCCAGGCGGTCGAAGTGGTGCGGGCCCTGGCCGACCTCGGCGTCCGCTTCAGCATCGACGACTTCGGCACCGGCTACTCGTCCCTCGCCTACCTGAAGCGCTTCTCGGCCCACGTCCTCAAGATCGACCGCTCCTTCATCGACGGCCTCGGCCGCGACGCCCAGGACACCGCCATCGTCGGCGCCACCATCGCCCTGGCCGAAGCCCTCGGGATGGACACCATCGCCGAAGGCGTCGAAGACCCCAACCAACTCGCCTTCCTCCGCCGCCTCGGCTGCCACCGCGCCCAGGGCTACTACTTCTCCAAACCCGTCCCCCCCGACCAGATCCCACCCCTCCTGGCCCGCCAAGCCACCATCCAGGCCCAATACACCGCCAAGGCCGTCTAACCCTCGTCTAACCCCCACCCTCGATTTGCCGTCGTCATGTCACGGCGGGTCATCCCTCGCTCCTCGGCCGAGCAGGCCGGCTCGGCGGTCGCGCTCGGTCTTGACCTGGTGGTGGGGATAGCAAAGCGGTGCGATGTTGGCGAAGGCGGTCGGGCCTCCGTTGGCGACCGGGTCGATGTGGTCGTGTTCGAGATGGTAGCGGCGGTCGCAGTTGGGCTTTGAGCACACGGCCCCTTCGAACCCAGGTGGTGCCCCGAGATCGAGGGCGGTCCGGAGAACCGCCGAGGACTTCCGCCCGAAGTGGGCGATCGTGTCGATCTTCACCCCGTCATGCAGCACTGCCTTCACGAAGGCGTCGCGGCCGAGCTCGTGGGCCAGCGACACCGGAATCGGCCCACCGCCAATGATGTGACACGGCTCGCCCTCGTGGGCACGGCCTCTGCGGTATGCCCGCAGGTCGCACACGATCACGAGCTCCGCCGAGCGGGCTTTGCCTTTGCCGCCCGTCTCGACGAGGTGAACAAAGGCATCGGCCGCAACGGCGCTGCGTCGTGGGCCGCCTGCGCCGCAGCCCGCGGCGTGTTTCGCCGCTCGCCTGCGCTGCTGCCAGAGCCGGTCGGTCTCGGCATCGAGCCGGTTCATGATCGGAATCCCGATCTCCGGCGGAAGTTCACCGGTGAAGCCGACCGTGCCCAGCCCCGTGCGCCAGTGTCGGAAGGTCTTCGCCTCGTGCTGAAGGGCATGCAGCTGCTCAGGATCGAGCGCCCCCAGCCGCCGGCTTCGAGCCTCCTCCCTCAGCGTCTTGAGACTCTGGCTCTTCGCCACAGCCAGCAGCTCCGTTGCCGATCCGGGGCATTCCGCCTCGGTCTTCACCAGCTCCCGGACCTGTGCCAGCGATAGCTCACCGGCATTCAGCGCGGCGCGGACGCCGGGCAGATCGTCCAGCGCTGCCGCCATGTCGAGCGCCGTCTTGGCCGCGGCCACCGACGTCCCCGCCGCCCGCGCCATCCAGTCCGACGCCGCGGCGAAACCCCGTTCCTGGTGCGCCCCGCACGACCCGGCCCGCACGGCCGCCCGGACCCGAGCCGCGGCGCAGGCCTTCTCGGCCGTCGCCAGCTCCTCAACGAGCACGGCGCAGTCGTCACCGGAGTAGGCCCCGGGCTCGAACTGAACGAGCGCGGCCCGAAACTCCTGCACGAGCCCCAGAAGCCCTCCGGTCACCGCACCTCCTCGACCCGCCGAGCGCGCCGTGGCGCACACTTTCTCAGGGAGGAGGGCCGTCATGCCCGGCAACCTCGAGGCATCGCCAATCTATCGAACGCCGGCGCGGCCGTCCAGGTGTAAACCCTTACCCTGCAAGGGGTTGTGTCACGACCCGGGCCGAACCGCCAGCGTGCCCAGAGCGCCGCACGCCGTTTCATCGGCCGGGCAACGCCGGGTTGGGAGCGCCGTCTGTTGCTGTCCGTAAAGCGGAAAGAGAGGGGACCGGTAGCCCAAACCTTCGGGCGAGGCCGCCAGCTCCTCCCTCTCGTCCATGGGCTCCAGCATGCCCTTCATAGGAGACGAGCGCACGAGAATTTCCTCAGGAAGCCCGCGCCCGCGCCGCAGCCACCGTTACGGCACACTGGGGCGCATGTCCCGCGTGCTGTCGTCCGGCGGTTCGGATCGGCCGGGTACGTCGCAGCTGGCTGAACCTTTGGCCTGGCTCTCGGAGCGCGCCCACGAGAATCTGGGCACCGAGACCGCGCTTCGCGCCGTTGCCCTGGACCCGGACCTGGATGAGTGGCGGGTGGCCCTGGCCGGTCGGGCCGGTGGGCTGACCGGAGTTGCGGTGTGGGCCAGCGTGACGATCACCCGGGAACATGATCTGCTGGTGATGGCGTGCCGGACGGCGCCGACGGGAGGTGGAGGACGGTGGGCGACGCGCAGCGACCGGCAGTCGCTCGAGCGTTATCAAGCCGCCTACAACGAGGAACGGGGCACCACAACGGCGCCCAACTGGGATGCGCTCCTCGGCCGCCCGGCGGTCGCCGTGCTGGAGCGGAGCGGCCGGATCGTGGCCGTTGTCAAGCGCACCGCCGACACCGTCCGCTATGCGACCATCGGCGGAACCTGGATTGCCTCGTCGTAGGTGCGAACGGCCAGCGGGCACATGATGCGGTCAGCCACGTTCCCCGCAGGCACGGTCCGTCCCTCGACCACATGGCCCGGGGGCGGTGGCGGAGGCGGCGGCGCCGGCCGCGGGCCATGTCCTGTTCCGTCGCTCGTGGCCTCTGCTCCATTCTGCTCGGATGCTTCCATGACGCCTTGACCGCGGCCGACCCGGTAGGGTCCCCGGCCATGGGGGAAGAGGCGGACCGGTCGCTGGCGGCCGTCGTGGAGGAACGAGTGGGGTCGGCCGCTGATCGGGTGCTCCGGGACTGCGTGGCGCTCGGGGCGCCGGTTCCCGAGTTCGTCGTCCGGGCCGGTCGGGAACCGGTCGATCAGTTCGACTCGCGCTACGTCCAGCTGACGGAAATGCTATTGACCCAACTCGACCCGGCCGGCGTGCACGTCGACGTCAGCGTTCCGCCGGACCGGTCCTCGGTGACCGTGCGGGCGGCCGCCGGCCGTTCCGTCGAGGACCTCTGCGCCGAGTTCGCCGAGGTCGTGCAGCAGTTGCTCGTCGAGGGTGAGCTTCGCGGTGCAGCGTGGCCGCCCTGCCCGGCGCACGCTGGCCGTCACCCGCTCTGGGTCGACCGCTCCGGCGACGACGCCGTCTGGGCCTGCGCCAAGGGCCCGGGCTTCTCGGCCACCGTCGGAAGCCTCGCCGTCGAGACGTGAGCGACGACGCCAGCCCGGCCATCTCCTCCGGCCTCGCCTCCCTGCACCCGAAAGCCCGTTTGTCACCCCCTCGACGACACAGCCCCCGGGGTTGTGACAAAAAGGGAAACCCTCACGGCCGGAACCATTGCGGTTCCGGCCATGAGGGCCGCTCGAATTTCGATCAGTGCGAAGGAGTCAGCGCTGTCCGGCGCCGACCCGCTCGGCGTCGGGGTCGGCGTCGTCGGACGACCCGTCGCTCCCGACCGGCGAGGACGCCGGCGCCAGCGCCGGAACCCGCTCCGCCGGGGCCTCCACCGCCAGGTGGGGAAGGATCCGGTCGAGCCAGCGGGGAAGCCACCAGTTGGCCTCACCGAGGAGCTCCATGGTGGCGGGCACGAGCACGCACCGGACGATGGTGGCGTCGACCGCCACGGCCACCGCCAGGCCGAGCCCGATCAGCTTGAGGGCCCGCAGGTCGGACAGCACGAACGTCCCGAACACGCAGACCATGATCAGGGCGGCGGCGGTGATCAGCCGGGCGGTCAGTGCCAGGCCGGCGCTGACGGCGTGGGCGTTGTCGTGCGTGGCGTCGTACTCCTCCTTGACGGCGGAGAGGAGGAACACCTCGTAGTCCATGGACAGGCCGAACACGATGGCGAAGAGCATCATCGGCGCCCAGGCCTCGATCGGCCCGCCGGTCACGCCGACCACCGACCCGAGCCAGCCCCACTGGAACACCGCCACCATCACGCCGTAGGCGGCGCCGATGGACAGCAGGTTCATGAGGACGGCCTTGAGCGGCACCAGCACCGACCGGAACACCATGAGCAGCAACAGGAACGACAGGAGCAGGACGGCACCGATGAAGATCGGCAGGCGCTGCCCGACCATGCTGGAGAAGTCGATGCCCGAAGCGGTCTGGCCGCCGACGTGCACCGCGATGCCGGTGCCGGCCGTGGCCGACGGCAGCACGTCGTTCCGCAGGTGGTGCACCAGCGTCTCGGTGGCGGTGCTCTGCGGGCCGGTGGAGGGGACCAGCGTGGCGATGGCGCCCTTGCCCGACGGGCTCCCGATGAAGTCGGTCACGGTCACCACACCCGGCGTCGAGCGCAGCGCCTTCGCCACCGAGGCCAAAGCGGCCTTCGAGCTGGCGGAGCCGGCCGAACCGGCCGTGTCGGCCACGATCAGCATGGGTCCGTTGGACCCGGCGCCGAACCCGGAGGCGGTGAGGTCGTAGGCGGTCTTGGTCGTCGTGCCGGCGGGGTTGTTGCCGGCGTCGGACGACCCGAGGTGGAGGCTGAAGACGGGGATCGAAGCGGAGGCCAGCACGACGAACCCGATGGCGGCGATCGGCTTCGGGTGGGCCTGGACGAAGTCGGCCCAGCGGGTCCAGAGGCTGATGCGGGTGCTGGCGCCCTTGCGCTTGCGGTGGATCGAGAGCTTGTCGACGTTGAAGCCGAGGAAGCCGAGCAGCGCCGGCAGCAGCGTCAGCGCCGCCCCCACGGCCACCAGCACGGCGATCGAGGTGCCGACGGCCAGGCCGTAGAGGAAGTTGAGGCCCATCAGCAACATGCCGAGGACGGAGATCATCACGGTGCAGCCGGCGAAGAGCACGGCCCGTCCGGCGGTGGTGAGGGCCTCGACGACGGCTTCCTCCGGCGGGCGCAGCCGGGCCAGGGCGTCGCGGTAGCGAGAAACGATGAAGAGGGCGTAGTCGATGCCCACGCCGAGGCCGATCATGCTGGCCACCTGGGGCGTGAACTCCGGCGTGCTCATGAAGCGGGCCAGGACCGAGATGAGGCTGACGCCGATCCCGATGCCGAGCAGGGCGGTGATGATCGGGAGGCCCATGGCCACCACGGAGCCGAAGGCCACGAGGAGCACGACGACGGCGGCCAGCAGGCCGAGACCCTCGCTGGAGGGCATGGTCTGCACGTCGAACCAGCGGCTGGCGAAGGCGACGTCGCCGTGGCCCTGGAGGGGCTTGGCCAGGTTCTTCAGTTCGGTGACGGCGGCCTTGGTGCGGGCGTCGTCACCGGTGGCCAGCGTGAAGGCGGACTGGGCCACCCGGCCGTCGGGCGCGAGCTCCGGCGGCTGCTGGACCGAGGTCACGCCGTTCACAGCGGCGGCCTTGGCCAGGAAGGTGGCGACGGCGGCCGGGTCGGCGCTGGCGTCGGCGAAGACGAACGCCCCGTCCTCACCGGCCCGGCCGGGGAACTCGGCCTTCAGCAGGTCGTAGGCCTTCTGGGAGTCGGTGCCGGGAAGGCGGCCGCTGGTCGACCAGGCGCCCTTCAGGGCGCCACCGGCCACGATGGCCACGATGAGCAGGCCGATCCAGCCGAGGACGACGAAGCGCCGACGGTGGTAACAGGCACGGGCGAGGCGAGCGAGCACGGCGTCCTCCAGAGCTGGCGAGCACAGACGAGACATGGGGGATTCACTTGCCTCCCCCGTGCGAGACGATTGTCCGGGGGATGTCTCGGCAGTACGAACGCCGGGCTTGAGGTTCAGGCCGGTTTGGGTGTTCCTGTAACCCAAATATCGCCAGCCCGTCAGCCGGGAGTCAGCGCTTCGGGCGGTTGTAGCGGTACCCGACCTTCCGCAGGGTCACGATCCGGGCCGGGCGCGACGGGTCGGCCTCGATCTTGGCCCGGATGCGGCGGATGTGGGTGTCGAGGGTCTTGCCCTCGGTCGAATCCCAGCCCCAGACCCGCTCGATCAGCATCCGCCGCGGGACGGTCTGGCCGGCGTTGGTCATGAGCAGCCGCAGCAACTCGAACTCCTTGCGGGTCATGTCGACCCGTTCCCCGTCGAGGGTGACCACGTACCCGGTCGGGTCGAGCCGGACGTCGTCGATCTCGATGGCCGTCTCCTCGGCGACCGGTTCGGGCCCCCGGCGGACGGCCGCCCGGGCCCGGGCGACCAGTTCCCGGGCCCGGACCGGGATGGTCACGACGTCGTCGGCCCCCGCCTCGAGGGCGGCCACGACGACGTCCTCCTCGGAGGACACCGTGAGGATGATGATCGGCACCTCGGACCGGGCCCGCAGTGCCCGGCACAGCTCCACCGGCGGCATGTCACTTCCGGGGGACAGCCCCGCACCCCTGGGGATGGTGTCGTCGACGATCACCAGCCGGTGCCGGGGACCGAAGACCGACAGCGCCTCGGGCCCGTCGGCGACGACCTCGACCGTGAACCCGTCCTGCTCCAGGACGCGGCTGACCGGCTCCAGGTTCACCGGAGCGTCGGAGACGACCAGGATGGCGGAATCTCGTTGGGACGGCGTCACGTTGACTCACGTGGCGCCCACCACAACCCGCGCCCGAGGGTCGGGAAGCGCCTACTTACGCCAAGGTACGAAAGGCAGTTCACCCCGGTTCGAACTTCGACCGTCGGTTCGGTGAACGCCCGCCCAACGAGGTCCGGCGGGCCGGGGTCGAACCGCTCACCCGGGGCGAATTCGCTCTCACCTTGAGGGATGCCCCAACGAAACGTGAATCCCGGCGGCTCCCTAGCCGTCTCCCAGAGAGTTCCCAGGTCGGAGCCCGAAGCTATGCCCATGACCGAGCAAGGAGACGCCCCGATGACGACCACCGACGAGACGATCGACCTGCCCTCGAGCGTGGCGGGACGGCGGGCCACCAAGACGCTCGAGCGGGCCCTGTTCGAGGTGAAGAAGGTCGTCGTCGGGCAGGACCGGATGACCGAGCGCCTGTTCGTCTGCCTTCTGGCCCGGGGCCACTGCCTGCTGGAGGGCGCCCCGGGGCTGGCCAAGACGCTGGCCGCCGAGACGCTGGCCCGCACCGTCGGCGGCGACTTCGCCCGCCTCCAGTTCACCCCCGACCTCGTCCCCGCCGACCTCGTCGGCACCCGCATCTACAGGGCGTCGACGGAGTCGTTCGAGATCGAGCTGGGCCCGGTGTTCGCCAACATCGTCCTGGCCGACGAGATCAACCGGGCGCCGGCCAAGGTGCAGTCGGCCCTGCTCGAGTGCATGGCCGAGCGCCACGTCTCGATCGGGGGGACGACCTTCTCCGTGCCCGACCCGTTCATGGTCATGGCGACCCAGAACCCCATCGAGCACGAGGGCGTCTACCCCCTCCCCGAGGCTCAGCGGGACCGGTTCCTCATGAAGGTCCTGATCGACTACCCGAGCGCCCGGGAAGAGGTCGAGATCGTGCGGCGGATGAGCGTCTCCCCGCCGGTGGCGCAGACGGTGCTGGCCCGGGACGAGCTGCTGGGCCTCCAGCAGGCGGCCGACGCCGTGTTCATCCACGACGCCATCGTCGACTACGCCGTCCGGCTCGTGCTGGCCACCCGGGCCCCGGCCGAGCACGGCCTCGCCGATCTGGCCCCCCTGATCTCCCACGGCGGCTCGCCTCGGGCCACACTGGGACTCGTGGCCGCCTCCCGGGCTCTGGCGCTCCTGCGGGGGCGTGAGTTCGTCCTCCCCCAGGACATCTACGACGTCGCCCCCGACGTGCTCCGCCACCGCGTCCTGCTGTCCTACGAGGCGATCGCCGACGGCGTCAGCGCCGAGCAGATCGTGAACCGGATCGTCGGCACCGTCCTCGCCCCCCGCCTGGCCCCGAGCCAGGACAACACCGTCGTCGCTTCGGGGTATGGGGTGGAGGAGCGGGCCTCATGAAGGGGCGGCAGGTGAGGCCCCCGAGCGTCGTGATCGGCTCCTCCGACGTCGTCCGCCGGGAGGACCGGCTACGCCAGCTGGAGATGGCCGTCACCCGCAAGCTCGACGGCCTCCTCCAGGGCGACCATCAGGGCCTCGTGCCGGGCGGTGGGACCGAGCCGGCCGACGGCCGCCTCTACGCCCCCGGCGACGACGTCCGCCGCATGGACTGGAACCTGACCGCCCGCACCGGCGTCCCCCACGTCCGGACCACGATCGCCGACCGTGAGCTGGAGACCTGGCTGGTGATCGACGGCAGCGCCAGCCTCGACTTCGGCACCACCACCTGCGAGAAGCGCGACCTCGCCCTCGCCGCCGCGGCCGCCTTCACCTTCCTGACCGTCCGGGGCGGCAACCGGATCGCCGCCTCGATCTTCGGGCCCCAGGAGGCGCCCGGGGGCTCGGGGGCGGGCGGCCCCGGGGGTGCGGGGGCGTCCCCCGGCGGCCCCGGGGGTTCGGGGGCGTCTCCCGGCGGCATGGTCATCCCGCCCCGGGGTGGCCGCTCGGCGGCGCTGGCCCTGCTCCGCCGGCTCGAGCAGCGGGGACGGGCCGCCGGCGGCCCGTCCACCACCCTGGCCGAGGCGCTGCGCCGCATCCGGCTCACCGCCAAGCGGCGGGGGCTCGTGGTGCTCATCACCGACCTCATCGACCAGAGCCCCTGGCAACGGGAGCTGCGGGCGCTGGCCCTGACCCACGAGGTCGTGGTCGTGGAGGTGCGCGATCCCCGGGAGAGCAGCCTTCCCGCCGTCGGCCTCCTCATGCTCGTCGACCCCGAGACCGGGCAGCGGCTCGAGGTGCAGACCTCCAACGCCGCCGTCCGGGCCCGCTTCGCCGAGGCCGCCGCCGCCCGGCAGGCGCAGAACGCCCGGCAGGTGCGGGGCACCGGCGCCGCCCACCTCGTCCTGTCCACCGACCGCGACTGGCTCTTCGACGTGGTCCGCTTCGTGGCCGCCCGGAGGCACCGGCGATGAACTTCCTCTCCCCGGGGCGCCTGGCGCTCCTCATCCTCGTGGCCGCCCTGGCCGCCCTCTACGTGTGGGTGCAGCGCCGGCGGCGCCACGCCGCCGTCCGCTACTCGAACCTCGCCCTGCTGGCCGAGGTCGCGCCGGCCCGACCCGGCTGGCGCCGCCACGTCCCGGCGGCGGCGGTGGCGCTGGCGCTGTCGGCCCTCGTGGTGTCCATCGCCCAGCCCGTCCAGCAGGTGCGGGTGCCGAAGGAGGCGGCCACGATCGAGCTGGTCCTCGACGTGTCGGCCTCGATGGACGCCACCGACGTCTCGCCGACCCGGCTCCAGGCGGCCACCAGTTCGGCCAAGACCTTTGTCAGCGAACTCCCGCCCCAGGTCCGGGTGGGCCTCATCTCCTTCGACCGGATCGCCCGGGTCATCACCTCGGCGACCGTCGACCACCAGGCGGTGATCGACGGGATCGACCGGCTCCTCCTCGGAACCGGTACCGCCACCGGCGACGCCATCTACACCGCCCTCGACGCGCTGGCGGCGGCCAACGACACCGCCGGGGCGAGCGCCACGCAGAAGGGCGGGTCGGCCATCGTCCTCCTCTCCGACGGCGTGCCCACGGTCGGCCGACCGGTGCTCGGCGCGGCCCAGGACGCCGCCCAGCAGGGCATACCCATCTCGACCATCGCCTTCGGCACCGCTGACGGCACGGTCACCGTGCAGGGCCGGCTCGTCTCCGTGCCCGCCGACCCCGACACCATGGCGTCCATCGCCGAGATCACCTCGGGCAAGTTCTTCAAGGCGGCGTCGTCCAAGGAGCTGCGCAGCATCTACAAGGACATCGGCACCCGGGTCGGGTACGAGACCCAGCAGCGCGACGCCAGCGGGCCGATCCTGACCCTGGCCGTCGTCGCCCTCCTGGCCGCCGCCGGGCTGGCCCTGATCTGGAACGGACGGCTGGTGTGATGCTCGCCCTCGACTTCGCCTCCCCCGACCGGCTGTGGCTGCTGGCCGGCGCCGCCGGCCTCGCCGTGGCCTACGTGGTGATGCAGGCCCGCCGGCGCCGCGACGCAGCCAAGTTCGCCGACCCCGCGCTGCTGCCGTTCCTCGTGTCGGGCAAGGCGCCGTGGTGGCGTCACGCCGTGGCCGCCGTCTTCGCCGTCGGGCTCGTGCTGGCCACCGTGGCCGCCGCCCAGCCCACCGTGCCCGGCACGGCCGAGCGGCAGCAGGCGACCATCATCGTCGCCATCGACACCTCCGACTCCATGAAGGCGACCGACGTCAGCCCCAGCCGGCTGGCGGCGGCGGTGTCGGAGGCGAAGTCGTTCATCGAGGGGCTCCCGTCGACCTTCTCGGTCGGGATCGTGAGCGCCGACGCCACCCCCAAGGTGGTCGTGGCGCCCAGCACCGACCACCAGGCGGTGGAGGTGGCGCTGGACCGGTTGGCCACCAGCCCCGGCACCGCCCTCGGCGAGGCGATCTTCACCGCCCTGAACGCCCTCCCGGCCGGCAGCACGCCCACGACGGCGGCTCAGGGCTCCGGCGCCGGCTCCTCGGCGGCCAACCCGGCCAAGGCGCCGGCGGCCCGGATCGTGCTGCTGTCGGACGGGAAGAGCACCACCGGCCGCCCCGACGGGGAGGCCATCGCCGCGGCCAAGGCCGCCCAGGTGCCGGTGTCCACGATCGCCATCGGCACCGCCCACGCCAGCGTGCAGAGCGCCGGTCAGACGGTGGACGTGCCGGTCGACGCCAGCGCTCTCCAGGCCATCGCCAAGGGCACCGACGGCAAGTTCTTCCAGGCCGCTTCGGCCGACCAGCTGCGGGCCGTCTACGCCGACATCAACTCCGAGGTGACCGTGGTCGCAACCGACAAGGGTGTCGCCGAGTGGTTCGCCGCCGCCGCCCTCCTCCTGCTGCTCGTCGCCTCCGTCACCTCCATGCTGCGGACGGGCCGGGTCGTTTGGACATGACCCGGCCCTGAGGGGTAGGACCCTCCGATGCAGTCTCTGGGGGGACACCCCCCAACCCCCCGGCCCGCCCGTGTCGCGCTGTGGGGCACCTTCGACGTCGACAACTACGGCGACCACCTCTTCCCCCGGGTGGCGGCCCACGAGCTAGGGCGCCGGCTGCCCAACGCGGTCGTCGACGCCTACTCCCCGTACGGCTGGCTGCATCCCACCGGCCTCGACGGCGGACGGGCCGCCTCGCCGCTCGGGCCGTGGAGCCCGGAGCGGGCCGCCCGCCTGGCCGTCTCCCACCACCTCGTCGTCGTGGGCGGCGGGGAGCTGATCCACCTCGACGACCCGCTCCTGGCGCCGGTCTACGGGACGACCGCCGACGAGCTCCGGCGGATGGCCCCCAGCCGCTTCTTCGTCGAGGGGCTCGGCCCGGAGCTGGAGGCGGACTGCCCGGTCGTGTGGCACGGCGTCGGCGTCCCCTGGCCCCCGGCCGAAGACGGCGCCCGGCGGCTCCGGGCGGCGCTGGCCGCCCGGCCCTACGTCACCGTGCGGGACCGGCA
This sequence comes from Actinomycetota bacterium, assembly GCA_030838785.1. Taxonomy (GTDB): domain Bacteria; phylum Actinomycetota; class Acidimicrobiia; order IMCC26256; family BP-133; genus BP-133. The sequence goes on from JAUZEY010000210.1 coordinate 19,068, forward strand.
CTCGGCCCGGCGCCTGGCCGAGGCGGGCGTGGAGCGGCCGGTCGACGTCGTCCCCGACTCGGCGCTCCTCGTCGACCGGATCCTGCCCCTCGAGCTGCTTCGGGAGCGGCTTGACCGGCTCCGGGCCGGGGGCGGCTATCCCGAACCCGGTTCGCCGGCGCTGGTGGTGCAGGGGTGCGATCTGCTCCTGCCGCATCTCGACGCCGTGGTGGCGGCGATAACCCGGTGGCAGGCCGGGCGGCCCGTCCCTCTCGAGGTGGTCGTCATCGAGACCGGGCGCTGCCGGGGCGACGGGATCTTCGCCGACGACCTGGAGCGGGCCCTGGCGCAACAGGTGTGGCGCCTCCCGGCCGGGGCCGCGGTGGAGGACCTCGCCGCCGCCATCGCCGGGGCCGGGGTCTTTCTCGGAAGCTCCCTGCACGGCGCCATCACCGCCCTGGCCTACGGGCGGCCGTTCGTGCTCCTCAACCTCATGGGCGAAGCCAAGCTCGACGGGTTCGGCGACCTGACCGGCCTCGACCGGTGCGTGGTCCACACCGCGGCCGGGATCGTTCCGGCGCTCGATGGCGCGCTCGCCGACCCGGCGCCGCCCGGCCTGCTGGCCGAGCTCCAGCACCGGATCGACCGCCACTTCGACCGCCTGGCCGAGCTGGCCTCGGAGCGGGCCGCGGCCCGGCCCGGGGTCGAACCGCACCCGGCCCTCGCCATCGACGCCGTCGCCGACCACGTCGGTCGCCTCCGGGGCGAACGCGACACCGCCCGGGCGGGTCTCGCCCGGGTGGAAGTCGAGTTGGAAGCCGTCAGCCGGCGGGCCGGCGAGGCGGAGCGGGAGCTCCGCGCCCTGCAGGCCACGAGGACCTTCCGGCTGCTCGGTCCGGCGCGCGACCTCTACGGCCGCCTGCGGCGGGCCATCACCTGACGGGCCGCCGCGGCCGGCGGGCGGTCAGCCGCTCAGGTCGCCGTGCTCCCGGCGGACCCGCTCCTTCTCGTGCTCCACCACCGGCTCACGCGGCGCGGGCACGGGCGCCTCGGGGTCGGGGTCGTTCTGCTCGGCGCGGCCCCGGGCCTCGGTCTCACGGTCGTTGGTCCACTGCCCGAGGAACTCGGTGATCCGTCCTGTCAGCTTGCCCATGTCCCGGGGTCTACCCGGAGGGCCCGCTCGTCACCCTCGGCGGCCTCACCTGGCCCCCGTTCGTCGACGGGTCAGAGGAGATCGGCAGCGAGGTCGGCGACCCGGGAGCGCTCGCCCTTGCACAGCGTGATGGCCCCGAAGCACTCCTGGCCGGCGAAGGCCTCCATGAGCACGGCCAGGGCGTTGTTGTGGGCCGACACGTAGGGCGTGTCGATCTGGGCCAGGTCGCCGGTGAAGACGATCTTCGTGCCCTCCGCCACCCTGGTCAGCAGCGTCTTGAGCGTGGGGACCTCGAGGTTCTGGGCCTCGTCGACGATCACGAACTGGTTCTGGAGCGACCGGCCCCGGAGGAACGTCACCGACTCCAGCGACAGCCGGTCCATGGCCACCATCTCGTCGACCACCCGCCGGGCGTCGGCGTAGGAGCGGTGCTCGGTGAGGGCGGTCACGTTGTCGAGGATGGCCGCCATCCAGGGCGACAGCTTCTCCTCCAGACCGCCGGGGAGGAAGCCCAGGTCGGCCTTGCCGTGGGCCACCACCGGCCGGTAGATGGCCAGCTTGTCGTAGCGGGAGCGGCGGTCGACGGCCGGTTCCATCACCTGCTCGAGACCGGCGGCGAGGGCCAGGATCGTCTTGCCCGTCCCGGCGAAGCCCGACAGGGCGACGACCGCCACGTCGGGGTCCATCAGCAGGTCGAGGGCGAAGATCTGCTCCTTGGAGCGGGCGTTGAGTCCCCACACCTGGCGGCGGCGCTCCACGAGGTGGAGCTGGTTGCCGAACACCCGGGCCAGGGCCGACGACGATCCGGCCGAGAGCACGACGTACTCGTTGGTGACCATGCCGTCGAAGGCGGCCGGGATCTCGATCGTGCCGTTGGCGTAGAGGGAGTCGATGAGCTGCCGGTCGGTGTCGACCTTGTGCCAGCCCCGCACGCCGAGGGCGTCGCGGCCCTTGTTGGCCCGGTGGTAGTCCTCGGCGGCCAGGCCGAGCTGGGAGGCCTTGATGCGCAGGGCGGCGTCGGCCGAGACGATCTTGACCCGGGCGCCGTCATGCTCGGTGAGCCCGAGGGCGGCGGCCAGGATGCGGTTGTCGGCCTTGTCGGGGTTGAGCCCGAGGGCCGCCACCCGGTCGAGGACGAGGCCGTTGATGGCCACCCGCAGGGTCCCGCCGGTGGGAAGGGGGACCGGCTCCCGGAAATCACCGCCGCTGTCGACCCGCAGCCGCTCCAGGTCGCGGACCACCGCCCGGGCGGCCCGGCCGACGTCGTCGAGCCGGCTCTTGTGCCCGTCGAGTTCCTCGATGACGGTGAGCGGGATGACAATATCGGCGTCGCCGAAGGCGTAGAGCGAGAACGGGTCGGCAAGCAGGACGCAGGTGTCGAGGACCACGGTCGCCCCCACACCTCCGTCCTTCGGGCCAGGAGTCTGGCCGCCGGGGTGCCGGGATTCCGTCGCTGTCACGTGGGTCCTCCCGATGGGGACGGGCCTGCGGTGCCGGGGAGGCAGGTGAACCTCCCCAGTGCGGGGTGCCCCCGCACGTGTGACTGGTTGATTCGACGCCGGTCCTCCCCTGGCCCTGCGCAGGGGGACAAATGCGAACCTCCCCGGGGCTTCCCACCGAGGCCGTTCGTCAGCGTCATCTATCGGTGAGAGTACGGGTTTGCGGGTGAACTCTGGGGGACCCGCGGTGAGATTCTCGCCCCACTCGGGTAAAACGGTTCCGATGAGCGGGCGAACTTGGCGCGTCAAGGTGGCGTCGGTACTGGTGGCGGTGGCGGCCGGGCCGCTGCCGGCCCTGTCGGCGCGGCCGGCGTCCGCCGCCACCCAGCAGGTCGTGCTGGCCGGACTGCGCTTCAGCCCGGCCCACCTCGAGATCGCCCTGGGCGACACGGTCGACTGGGTGGCGGGCGACGACGGCCACACCGTGACGGCCCGCGACGGGACGTTCGACTCCAGCCCCCGGGGGCTCATGTCCGAAGGCGACGAGTTCCGCTACCGGTTCCGGGTGCCGGGGACCTTCGCGTACTACTGCCGGGTCCACCAGTCCAAGGGCATGCAGGGCGAGATCGTGGTGATCGACCCGTCCGCCCCGACGACCACGACCACCCGGCTGACGCCGGTCACCGCCGCCGTCACGACCACGTCGACGGCCGCCACGACCACGACCACCGCGCCGGCGACCACCACCACCAGCCGGCCGCTGGCCACCAGCTCGACCACCAGCCTCAGCCAGGCGACGGCCACCACCGTCCTGCCGGGCACGCCGGCCGTTCCCCAGGAGGCGGTGGCGATGAACCCCAACGCCCGGCTCGTGGGCTCCCCGCTCCCCTCCGCCGACCTCACCGGATCCCAGGCCGCCGCCCGCCGCCCGGGTGGCTCCGGCTCCGGTTCCGTCCCGGCCGCCGCCGCCGGGGTGGGCCTGCTGGCCCTTCTGGGGGCCGGGGGACTGGCGGCCCGGCGGCGCCGCCGGCATTCGGTCTGACGAGCACCGCCCGAACCGGCCCCCGCCCGGCCGCGGCGCCACCGGCCCTTCGCGGGCCGGGAACCGGCTAGACGCCACCGACCCTTCGCGGGCCGGGCACCGGCTAGCCGCAGAGGACTTCGGGGCCGGCGGCGGCCAGGAGGAAGGTCTCCTCGGCCTTGGCGCCGGGGAGCGACGGGTTCCAGGCGAAGGCCTGGCCGGCGGCGATCTCGACGTCGACGCCGGGGGCGGCGATGACCTCCCGGGAGCGGTAGCCGGTGAGGCCGCCCTGGTGGTGGTACCGCCAGCCGTCGGGGTGCCCGGCGTCGGCGTAGAACCGTTGGCAGTCCTCGAAGACGTCGCCGAGGGTACGGCCCGGGCGGGTGGCGGCCCGGAGTTGGGCCAGGATCCCTTGGCAGGCCTCGAGTTTGGCCGCCAGCTCGGCGTCGGGCGGCTCGAAGTGCACGAAGCGGGTGAGGTTGGCGTACAGCCCGCGGCGTTCGGCGCAGACGACGACCATGGCCCTCGCGCCGAGCGGCGCAGCGGCGGGGATCGGGTGGCGGTAGCGGGGGAGCCGGGCCGCGCCCGCCACCATCAGGGCCGGGGCAAACAGCCCCGCCGCCCGGCAGGCGCCGAGGACGGCGGCCGCCGCTGCGGTCTCGGTCACGTTCGGGGTGAAGGTGGCGCAGGCGGCGTCGACGGCGGCCACGGCGTCGGCGGCCACGGCCCGGTACCGGGCCATGGCGTCGTCGTCGAGGCGGTAGCGAAGCGGGGCGATGCGGTCGGCGACGTCGACCTCAGCGCCGGACGGGTCGGGGGCGTCGGAGCCCACGGCGCCGCCGCCGGCCAGGTTCCGGACGACGTCGCCCGGCCCGGCGTACCACTCGTACTCGACGACGTCCCACCCCGGGGTCTGCTCCTCCCGCATCCGGGGCGCCTCGATGTTGTCGGTCAGGACATGCTCGCCGGTCAACGTGACGACGATATCGGCCACCCCGGTGGGCGAGGCGTGGTCGACCCGGTTGTCGGCGCCGCCGCTGTACCAGGCGAAGTTCTCCGGCCGCCGCAGCGCGATCGCGCCGAGCCCGGCCTCGTCGAGCAGCGCCCGGATCTGCTCGAGCTTTTGGTATCTCAACCGCGGTCAGAGCCGGATCCGCCGCCGGTCTGGGCGGCGACCGCGGCCGCCGCCGCGGCCACGGCGGCCGGGTCGCCCAGGGCCCGCTCCAGCGGCGGGCGGTGCTCGAGGGGGCGGAAGTCGTCGTCGAGGTCGTAGCGCAGCGGCACGCCGGTGGGGAGGTTCAGTGCCGCGATCGCGTCGTCGGAGATCCCGTCCAGATGCTTCACCAGCGCCCGGAGGCTGTTGCCGTGGGCGGCCACGAGGACGATCTCGCCGGCGGCGAGGTCGGGGATGATCCGGTCGTGGAACCACGGCAGCACCCGGACGACGACGTCCTTCAGGCACTCCGAGGCCGGGACCAGCTCGGCCGGCAGGTGGGCCCAGGCCGGATGCCGGTTGGGGTTGTGGGGGTTGCCGGCGCTGATCGGCGGGGGCGGGACGTCGTAGCTCCGCCGCCACAGGGCGACCTGCTCGTCTCCGAACTCGGCCACGGTCTGCTTCTTGTCCTTGCCGGTCAGGTCGCCGTAGTGCCGTTCGTTGAGCCGCCACGACCGCCGGACGGGCAGCCACAGCCGGTCCATGACGTCGAGGGCGAGGTTGGCGGTCCTGATGGCCCGAACCTGCAGCGACGTGTGCAGGACCGTCGGCAGCACACCGGACTCGGCCAGGGCCTCCCCGGCGTGGCGGGCCTGCTCCTCGCCGAGGGGCGAGAGGTCGGAATCGACCCAGCCGGTGAACCGGTTCTCCCGGTTCCATTCGCTTTCCCCGTGGCGGAGCAGGACCAGTGTCGACGGCATCCCCGCAGTGTGGCCAGCGGCGGGAGGCGAATCCAAACCGGCTGGCTCAGCCGACGTTTGTTTCCGGCGTTTGAAACTTGTGGCCCTCCGCGCTTGGATTCCGGCCGTGGTCACCTACCGTCGGCGGGATGAACCGCACGTTGCAACTCCTGGCCGCCGGGGCGGCCGGCGCGCTCGCCCTCGGAGGCTGCGCCCCCGGAGGCCACACCACCGAGAACGCCGCCCGCAAGAAGCAGGTGGCCGCCGAAGCGGCCGCGCTGCCCCCGGCCTCGATCGGCCGCCAGTACTCGACGGACGACGGCTCACCGGCGGGAGTGATCGAGATCCAGAAGAGCGCCTTCACTCCGGCCTCGTTCAGCATCATCGCGGGCCAGGCGATGGTCTGGGCTTTCGACGACGGCCCGGTGGCCCATCGCGTCACCGGCGACGGTTTCGACAGCGGCCCGCAGGCCACCGGCCGGTTCAGCCACACCTTCGCCGCTCCGGGAACCTTCGCCTACCACTGCGCGATCCACCCCACGATGAAGGGCACGCTCACCGTCGCCCCCCACTGACCTCCTTCACGGGGATGACGCCCTTCTCCCAGGGGTGCGAGCCGCAGTGCCTGGCACCGCAGGGCCAATAGTGGAGGCGCGCCGGGCACCTCTGAGAACCGGGTGTTAGCGTCCGGTACGGCACCATAAGCCCAAAGGTGTCGGGTCAGCCTCTCGCTGGCTCCGGGAGCGGCGCTCCAGACCCTGGCAGCCGCGTCGAACCGACGACGCCTGGCTTTTCTCAGGGATTGCGGCCGGGATCTCCGGCTCACCTGAGCCACCGACCATGTGAGCGCACGCCGTACGGGGGAGGACGCCGTGTCGGCGGCGAGGAGAGTGATGGCTGTACGCAAACGAAGCTACGTCGCGCTGTTGAGCACCCTGGCCCTCCTCGGAGGCGCCTGTTCCGGTGGGTCCTCGAAGGAGGCCTCGTCGAAGTCGAAGGCCGACACGGCCGGGGCCGCCGCACTGGCGCCGGGCGACCCGGCCGTCCCCACCTCCGGGAACGGGGCCGCGACCCAGGGGACCCCCGACGCCGCGGCCACGAACCCCGCCCCGGGCTCCGCGCCCACGACCCCGGCTGGTTCGTCGGTCAAGGCCGGCGCCCCGGCCCGCACCGCCGCGGCGGGGACCAACTCACCGGCGCCCGGCGGGGGCGTCAAGCCCGCCGCCAAGACCAGCGCCGCGGCTGCCGGCACGCCCGGCGTCCCGGCTCCGGGCGGCGGAGCCTCGGCGGCCCCCGGCGGCGGCAAGGCCAACTACGCCTCTGACGTCGGTGTCTCGGCCGACACCATCCGCATCGGCACGATCAACATGACGTCGGCCACCCGGAGCCTCGGCCCCGCCCTGGCCGGCGTGCAGGAGCAGAACCTCGATGCCGCGGTGAAGTACATCAACCGCACGGGCGGGGTCTCGGGGCGCAAGCTGCAACTCGTCACCTGTGACGACGGCGGCGACATCGCCCGGGGCCGGGCCTGCTACGAGAAGCTGAAGGACTACGTCTTCGCCCTCGTGCCGTCGATGACCTGGCTCACCGACGTCATCCACGACCGGCT
>JAUZEY010000218.1 GCA_030838785.1 Actinomycetota bacterium
GAGACCCGCCGTCATCGTGACACCGGAGCGGCTGACGCCGGCGAACAGGGCCAGGATCTGGGAGGCCCCGATGCCGACCGCGTCTTTCGTCTGGAGCGTGTCGAGCGCCAGGCCGGGTTCCCCGGCCCCGGCCCCGGCCACACCGTCGGCGCCGACGAGGGCGGGAACGGCGACGCGCCGCTCGGCCTTCCGCCGGAGGCGCTCGCCGCCCAGCAGGATCAGCCCGTTGAGGAAGAGGAAGACGCCCGCCGCCAGCGGCTTGGCGAAGACCGTCCGCAGCGAGTGCTCGAACAGGAGCCCGGTGACGCCGACCGGGATCGTGGCGATGACCAACATCCAGCCGAGCCGGGCATCGGAGTTGTCGATCCGCCGGGTCCGGAACGATCCGAGCATCCCCCGGACGATCCGGATCCAGTCCTGGCGGAAGTAGACGAGGAGCGCGATGGCGGTGGCCACGTGGAGCCCGACGAGGAAGGCGAGGTAGAACGATTCGTTGGCGGACTGGGCGCCGACCAGGTTGTCCCAACCCAGCACGGCCGGGACGAGCACCGAATGGCCGAGGCTCGACACCGGGAAGAGCTCGCTCACCCCTTGGAGCACGCCGATGACGATGGCTTGGAAGTAGCTCAGCATGGTCTCGTTGGGGGGTTAGGCCGACGGGCGCTTGCGGGCGAGGATCAGGAACCGGCGGCTGAGCGACGGGAAGCAGGAGGCGATGCCGTCGACCACCGTCCGGCGGCGGGGGCCGGGGGCGAAGCCCCGGACCATCTCCGTCTCGAAACCGTAGTCGCCCAGCAGCTCCCGCATGCAGCGAAGCGTCGCGCCGTGGAGGAGCGGCGGCATGTTGGCGCTCGTCTTCGGATCCCGGTGCCGGCCGATCGTCCCGGCCTGGCGGTGCTGCGAGACGGCGACGGCGTGGGGCTGGTAGCCGAACAGGAGCGCCAGCCGGTTGCCGTAGCTGCCGAGGTTCGGCATCGACATGATCAGCCAGCCCCTGTCGTCGAGCACCCGGGCGGCCTCCGACAGCGTGTTGTCGTAGAGCGTGAGGTAGGCCAGCAGGCCGAAGCAGGTGACCACTTCCACCGAGCCGGTGGCCAGGGGCAAACCCTCGTCATTGAGGTCGAGGAGCAGGGGCCGGACGCCCCGGGCGGCGGCGGCCTTCAGCCGTTCGGCGTCGAGGTCCACACCGATCAGCTCGGTGAGGCCGAGCCGGGTGCCGGTGTAGTTGGCCAGCCCGCCCATCCCGCAGCCGAGGTCGAGCAGCGTTCCGCCCTTCACCGAGTCCCGCTTGGCGAGCCGGTCGAGAACCCGGTCGAGGTCCGCCACGGACCGCGCCTGCGCGCTGATCCCCTTGTCCGCCGCCGTGACGGTCGCGCCGTCCGTGACGGCGCGTTCGGGGGTGAGGGTTTCGGGGAGCATGGACCTCTTCTTCCTCGGGGGGTCGGACAGGTACCTCCCGGAGAATGCACTCGAACCTGTGAGCAAGTTCTGAACGCTTCGGGCGGGGGTTCAGCCCATACTGGGGCCGCTTGGTACGAAACCGGCCCCGCACCCTCCGGTCCCGACTCGCCCTGATCTTCGGTCTCACCACCACGATCGTGGCGGCCGGTTTCGGCGCGCTGCTGCTCCACCAGGCCCGCCGGCAGCTGGCCAATGCCATCGACGAGGGCCTCGTCCCGGTGGCCACAGAGCTGGCGGCCCGGGTCGCCGCCGAGGGGCCGGGCGTGATCTCCGGACCGGTGGCGGAGCTGCACCCCCCGTCCGACACCATCGCCCAGGTCCTCGCGGCGGACGGGCGGATCCTGGCCACCTCCCATTACCTCGGTGACGACCGTCCGCTGCTCCCCGCGGCCAGCGCGGCCACGGTGGCCGGGTCGGGCCGCCGGGTGGGGCGCCGGGTCAGCCTCGTCAACGCCGGCGGGGGGACGGCGCCGGTCCGGGTGATGGCCCTCCGGGTGACGACCGGGAACCGCCCTGTGGTCCTCGCCACCGCGACGAGCTTCGACGAACCTCGTCGTCTCGAGTCGGACCTCGAGCGGGCCCTGGCCGTGGGCCTCCCCATCCTGGCCGCGGCCGTGGCGCTGGGCGGCTGGCTGGTCACCGGCGCCATGTTCAGGCCCGTCCAGTCGATGATCGAAGGGGCCGACACCATCTCGGCCCGGGAGCCCGGTGAGCGGCTCGAGATCACCGGCGGCGGCGCCGAGCTGCTCGCCCTGGCCACCCGCCTCAACGCCATGCTGGAACGCATCGAGGACGCCGCCGCCCGGGAGAGGGCCTTCCTCGACGACGCCAGCCACGAGCTGCGCACCCCGATCTCGATCGTGCGGGGAGAGCTGGAGCTGGCCCGGGGCCAGGCCGGCACCGACGCCGACCTGCGGGGCGCCCTCGACTCGGTGCTCGACGAGGTCGAGCGGCTGGAGCGGCTGGCCCACAACCTCCTGGTCATGGCCCGCTCCCGGAGCGGGACCCTCGGCGGCGACACGCCCGTCGACCTCGAGACGCTGGTGCAGCGGGCCGTCCGGGCCATCTCCCGGCGAGCCGAGAACCGGCACGTGCAGATCCGCTGCCAGGGCAACGCCGTCGTCAACGGGGACGAGTCGTCGTTGCAGCGGGCCGTCCTCAACCTGCTCGACAACGCGGTCCGCTACGCCGAGTCGGAAGTGACGGTGACCGTCGACGAACACCGCTCCCTCGTCGACCTCAGCGTCGTCGACGACGGGCCGGGCTTCCAGGCCACGGTGCTGCCCCGGGCCTTCGAACGGTTCACCCGGGATCCCGGCCACGGGGGCGGCATGGGCCTCGGCCTGGCCATCACGGCCACGATCGCCGCCGCCCACGGCGGACACATCTCGGCCGTCAACCGGCCCGGGGGCGGCGCCGAAGTCCGCCTGCGGCTGCCGGCGGCCTGACCACCGGACGAACACCGCTACTGAGCCCTGGCTGTCGGTGCGCTGTCAATGCGCTGAAATTGCTCATACTTTGTTCCTTTTGTGCCCGTTAGGTTCCATTTCCGTGAAGAAGCTTCCGCAGGTCACGGCGTTGTTCTGGATCCTGAAGATCGCGGCGACGACGCTCGGGGAAACCGGTGGGGACGAGGTCGCCCAGACCCTCCACATCGGCTACCTGGTGAGCTTCTTCTTCTTCATCGCCATCTTCCTCGTCGCCGTGACGGCGCAGCTGCGGGCCAGGAAGCTCTACCCGCCGCTGTACTGGACCGTCATCATCGCCACGAGCACCGCCGGCACGACCCTGTCCGACTTCCTGGACCGCACCGCCGGCCTGGGCTACTTCAAAGGGTCGCTGCTCATCTTCAGCGGCCTGGTCGTCACCTTCCTGGTCTGGAAGCGGACGGGCGAGACGTTCGCCGTCGACAAGATCAAGACGTTGCGGGGCGAAGGCCTCTACTGGACGGCGATCCTGTTGTCGAACACCCTGGGGACGGCCTTCGGCGATTTCCTGTCCGACAGCTCGGGTCTCCACTACTGGGGCAGCGCGTTGTTGATCGCCACCGTGATGGTCGCCGTCCTCCTGGCCCACTCCTACACGGACATTTCAGACACCGTCCTGTTCTGGACGGCGTTCGTGCTGACCCGCCCCCTCGGCGCCACTGCCGGCGACCTGCTGTGGAAGCCTCAGGCAAAGGGGGGCCTGGGGCTCGGCAGCGCCAACGTCTCCTACGGGTTGCTGGCCCTCATCGCCGGCCTGACCGCCTACTCGGTCCACAACCAGCGCAAGCAGGAGGCGGCCCGGGCGGTGCCGACGACGGTCGCTACCTGAACCGTGTCTGATTGGGACAAAAGAGGGGTGTAGGGGGGTCGCGGGGAACTCGCTGCTGGGAGTCCTGCCCCTCACCCCCCCATGGAGCCTGTTGAAGTGAAGCGAGCTGTGGTCCCCACTCGCCGACGCCCGGTCGGCATCGCCGCCGTTGCCCTCCTCGCCCTGGCCGCGTCGCTCGGTCCTGCCCTGTCGTCGGCCTCACCCGCCGTGGCGGCACGGACGGTCCCGTACACGCCCCCGCCGGACCCGACGCCGCCCAACCCGATGCCGGTGCGCCCCGCCGGCCTTCTGGCCCCGGACCAGGGCGCGCTGTTCGGGATGCACACCATCCCCGACCAGGCGGCCAAGGACCCGAGCGGCATGGGCATCGCCAAGCGCGAGCAGCAGCTCGGCCGGACCCTGGACATCGACAACCACTACTACGGCTGCAACGTTCCGGTCCCGACCTTCCGGGAGACGTGGGACATCGCCCAGGGCCGCATCCCCCTCGTGTCGTGGGGCCGGCTGTGCGACAAGGCGTTGGTGGCCAACGGCAGCATGGACGTCGAGCTGGGCAAGATCGCCGACGCCTTCAAGGCCCTCGGCGCGCCGTTCTTCCTCCGCTGGTCCTGGGAGGGCGACGCCAAGATGAACCAGAGCACCTCCCACGACCCCAAGACCTACATCGCCGCCTGGCGGCACCTCCACGACCTCTTCGTCGCCCACGGCGTGACCAACGCCATCTGGGACTGGTGCCCGGTGTCGCTCGACTTCTACCCCCCGCCGGGGCAGACGTCCACCGACCCCACCCTGGCCCCGAATCACGCCATCAACGGGATCGGCGCCCAGCCTTACTATCCGGGTGACGACGTCGTCGACTGGATGTGCGCCGACGGCTACGCCTGGGGTCCCGGACTCGCCTCCGCCACCCGGCAGGAGCCCTTCCAGGAGCTGTTCCAGGCCTTCTACAACTGGGCCGCGCCCCACAACAAGCCGATCATGATCGGCGAGACGGGCGCCATGGAGAACAACCCCGGCGACAAGGCCAACTGGTTCACGGCCATGTCCAAGTCCATCACGCAGCATTTCCCGCTCATCCGGGCCTTCCTGTACTTCGACGTGGTCGGGGCCAACACGGCCAACTACGACTGGCAGATCGACACCACCCCCGAGTCGCTGACCGCTTTCAAGGCCATGGCCAACGACCCGTACTTCAACGTCCGGTCGACGTTGGCGCCGCCCTACGGCACCGGCGCCCCGCCGTCCCCGGATCCCGGTACGACCCCGCCCACCACAAGCCCCACCACCACACCGCCCGACCCCACGCCCGTCACGCCCACCGCGGCGAAGCCCGGGTACTGGATGCTCGG
>JAUZEY010000323.1 GCA_030838785.1 Actinomycetota bacterium
CGGTGGACTTCCAGCCCGCGACACTGAGACTTCGCCGAAGAGTCCACAAGGGAGGTCAGGGCGGCGCGAGATAGCGCTGCACCGCCGCATCGACACCGATGCCCTCACCCGGTTCCGACAAGCCCTCGAGCTCGACACCGCCGAAGTCAATGTGGAATTCCGGCTCGCACCACCGGACCGGCACGTCCGCTGACGCCGGCGTCGTCGACGGTGGACCAGCTTCAACGGCTCGGGCCCTGGGTAAACGCACCCTGAACAGAGCCGGACCCCCAGGGGGACAACGACGATTGTGGGACCCCGCAAGGGTCCTCTCCCGTGGCCGGCCCCGGTATGGCAACGGATGGGACAATGGCGAGCAACGTCAGGACGAACACGCCGGCGAGCGGCGCATGACCGATCTCCCGATACTTGCCATCAAGGCACTGAACGGGGGCCTGTTCGTGGTGGCCTTCGCTCTGGTCGGCGAGATGCTCCAACCAAAGCGGTTTGCGGGCCTGTTCTCGGCCGCGCCGTCGGTCGCGCTGGCCAACCTGATCGTCGTGATCGCGACCAAAGGTCCCGGCGTGGGAAGCGCCAACGCCCGAGGGATGCTGGTCGGGGCGGCCGCCTTCGCCGTGAGCGCCGTCGGGGGTGTCCTGCTCGTGCGACGCTACCGGGCCAAGCTGGGCGCAGCGCTGGTGGCGGTGACATGGCTCGGCCTCGCCGGCGCCGGCTACCGGGTCTTTCTCGCATGAGCCGAACGATCGCACCGCCGGCCGAGGAGACGCCGCTCTTCGGCGCTGAGCCCGGCCGCCTCAAGAATGTGAAACTCCGCGACCTGCTCGTACGGTTCGCCTTCGGCGCCATGATCTCGTTCGCAGCCGGCATCATCTCCATTGTCGTGAACCCGGTCGCCGGAGGCATGTTCCTGGCCTTCCCCGCCATTCTTCCCGCCACCATCACCCTCATTGAGAAGCGGGAGGGAACCGACGAAGCCGTGGCCGACACGCAGGGTTCCGTCATCGGCGCCGGCGGGCTCGTATTCTTCGCGTTGACGGTCGGGCTCCTCCTCCCCCGGACCGACGCCCCGGTCGCCCTGCTCGCCGCTTTCGTCGCCTGGCTCGTCGCGTCGTTCGCCGGCTACGTCCTCGTCGAACGGTTCCTGCGCCGGGGGCGCCAACCCCGCGCCCCAGGCGAGCTTTCCGTTGGTCCGTCCTACGGCCGCCCTGGCATCCGGGGAGTGCGGGGCAGTGGGTGATACCGACCAGGACGCGATGCCGTTCCTCAAGATGCTCAAGGCAGGACGAGCACCCACCTCGACCCAGTTCATCGGACAAGTCCTCGAGGTGCGTCGCCAAGCCCGCCGGAGCCTGCTCCAGCACAAGGACGGTGTAGCCTCCGGGTCGACACGACGAGATCCCGAACGTGTCGGAGCCGGGCCTTCGGCCGGGCTCCGGGAGCGGTGCTCCGGACCCCTGGCAGCGCGTCGAATCGACGTTTGGCTCAGCAGGGATGGATCTGATGGTTTCTTTTGTTCGCTCCTCCGACGCGGCACCGGCGACGCCATGATCGAGGTCGAGGGCGTCAGCAAGTCATTCGGCGAGACCGAGGCGCTGGTCGGTGTCGACCTGTTCGTCCCGGCGGGCACCGTCCAAGGTCTGCTCGGCCCCAACGGGGCGGGCAAGACGACGCTGGTGCGGATCCTGGCCACCCTCCTGGCGCCCGATGCCGGACACGCCCGGATCAGCGGCGTCGACGTCGGCCAGGATCCGAACAGCGTCCGCAGCCTCATCGGCCTGGCCGGCCAGTACGCAGCAGTGGACGAGACCCTCACCGGCCGGGAGAACCTCGTCATGGTCGGGCGGCTGTACCGCTTGAGCCCGGCAGTGGCCAAGGCCCGGGCCGAGGAATCGCTCGAGCGGCTGGGCCTGGTCGAGGCGGCCGACCGGCCGGTCAAGACCTATTCCGGAGGGATGCGTCGCCGGCTCGACCTGGGCGCCAGCCTGGTCGGGAGGCCCCGGGTCCTGATCCTCGACGAACCGACCACCGGCCTCGATCCCCGGACCCGGCTGGACATGTGGGGGTTCATCCGTGACCTGGTGGAGCAGGGCACCACGGTGCTGCTCACCACCCAGTATCTCGAAGAGGCCGACCAGCTCGCCGACCACATCGTCGTCATCGACCGGGGCCGCGTGATCGCGTCGGGCACCTCCGACGAGTTGAAGGCCCGGCTCGGAAGCGACCTCATCGAGGTCGAGGTATCGGCCGCCGAGCTCGACGCAACGGCGGCGGTGCTGAGCGACGTCGGGTGCGACAAGCCCACGATCGACCCGGCGCGCTCCCGGATCACCATCCCCGTCTGTGATCCGGTCCCCGACCTCATGGCGGCGCTGCGGGCTCTCGACCTGGCCGGGATCACGCCCAGCGATCTGGGCATCCGCCGCCCGTCACTCGACGACGTGTTCCTGTCCCTCACCGGGCGCACCACCGAAGAGGAAGACGCCGCCCCGGCCCCGAAGCGGCGGCGGTCGCGCCAAGCGGCGGGGAGCCGGGCATGACCGCGGCCCCGACCGTCGCGACCGTCCCTCCGGCCCGGCCGCCCGTGGTGGCGCCGGTCAAGCCCGTCAAGCTGCCGAAGTCGGCCGCCTTCACCGACGCCATGATCATCGCCCGCCGGAACCTGATCCGGATCACCCGGACGCCCCAGCTGCTGGTCTTCGCCACCATCCAGCCGGTCATGTTCGTCCTGCTGTTCCGCTACGTCTTCGGTGGGTCCATCAACGTCCCGGGCACCAACTACGTCGACTACCTCATCCCGGGCATCATCGTCCAGACGGTCGTGTTCGGCGCCACGTCCACCGCCGTCGGCTTGTCCCAGGACATGAGCAACGGCATCGTCGACCGGTTCCGGTCACTGCCCATGGCCCGCTCGGCCGTGCTGGCCGGACGGACCATCGCCGACCTGGTCCGCAACGTCTTCGTGGTCATCCTGATGGTCCTGGTCGGCACCGCCGTCGGATTCCGCTTCCACAACGGCTTGTGGCCCGCAGTGGCCGCAGTCCTCGTCGCCCTGCTGCTCGGCTACTGCCTGTCGTGGGTGTTCGCCCTCGTGGGGCTGTCCGTCCCTGACCCCGAGAGCGCGCAGCTGGCCGGGTTTCTGCCCATCTTCCCCCTGGTATTCGCCAGCTCGGTCTTCACGTCGGTCAAGACCATGCCGGGCTGGCTCCAGGGCTTCGCCAAGGTCCAGCCCATCACCCGCGCCGCCAACACCGTTCGGGCCCTCACCCAGGGCGGCCCCGTCGCCAGCGACCTCCTCTGGAGCGTCCTGTGGAGCTTCGCCATCCTGGCCGTGGCCGCACCACTCGCCGTCCGCCGTTACCGCAAGGGTTGACCCGTCCGGGACGACACCGAAAAACGGCGCCCTGATAAGGGGCTGTCATGCACTATGGTATGCTGGGTGTATGACGGTTCAGATCGCGGTGCGCCTCCCCGAAGCGCTGATCTCCCAGCTGGACGCCCTCGTTCCCGGCGCCCACGAGTCCCGCTCCCAGGCGGTCCGCCGGGCGATCGAGGTCTACCTGGCCTGGCTCGCCAACGAGCGGGATGCCGCCATCTACGAGCGGCTGCCGCTGACGGACGACGAGCTGGCCCTCGCCGACGCCCCTGACGCCTGGGTCGGAACCCCGGCGTGGTGAGAGGCGAAATCTGGTGGGCGGCCACCCCGGGCGGGGATCGCCCCGTGCTGGTACTCACCCGTGACCCGGTCGCCGACCGCATCGGCGCCGTCGTCGTGGCGACCTGCACCCGTACCGTGCGGGGCGTCAGCAGCGAGCTGGCCCTCGGCACCGACGACGGGATGCCCGAGCCGTGCGTCGCCAGCTTCGACAACCTCCACACGCTGCGCCGCTCGACGCTCCGCCGCCGCATGACCCGGCTCAGCCCGGCGCGCCTGGAGGAAGCGTGCCGGACACTGGCGACCGCCCTGGGTTGCCGATAGCCAACGCTGCTCTCGCTGACGCCTGTTCAGCAACGTCGGAGCGGCCGCAGGACCCTGACGAAGCCCAAGCCCCGCTCGTCCCCGGCGGCCGGGTGACGGCGACGTCGCCCCCGTTCAGGAACCGGTGGAGCTGCACGCTGCGGTGCCCGGCGCGGTCGCCGTCGAAGGCATCCCTCCGTCGGCCCGATGGTGGCCGCTCTAGGCTGCGACGCCATGAGGCGTCGGGCCGATGGGCCGTTGGGGCGGATGCGGCGGCGGCTGCTCGGTGGGCCGGGGGTGGTCGACCGGGCGGTGCGCCAGGCGGCGTTCCGGGGGGATGCCGTCCCGGCGTCGCTGGCCGCGCTGGTCGACAAGATCCGTCGGCACGCCTACCGGGTGACCGACCGGGATGTGGCCGGGGCGGTGGCGGCCGGGTGGACGGAGAGTCAGTTGTTCGAGGTGACGGTGGCCACGGCGGCGGGATGCGGCTTCCACCGCCTGGAGGTGGTGGACCGTCTCCTCGCCGCGCATCCGGGGGAGGGGTCGTGAGACTGGCCGTGGTCGAGCGGGACTTCGCCTGGCCGGCCCGGCTCCTGCTCGGGCTGATCCGCCGGACGACCGGGGCGGAGCCACCGGACGTCATCAAGACCCACCTCTACCGGCCGAACGTCTTCGGCCGGTGGGCGTCCCCGGCGACGCACGATGTGATGCGGGGCCCGTCGTCGTGGACCGTCGGCGAACGCGAGTTGTTCGCCGCCTACGTGTCGCGGCTGTTGCAATGCCCGTTCTGAATCGGGGCTCACGGCGCGGTCGCGTCCGATCAGCTCGGAGCCGACCTGGTCGAGGCCGTCTTCGCCGACCCGGCGACCGCGCCGGTGAGCCGGCGGGTTCGGGCCGCGTTGGCGTTCCTCGACATCCTCACGTTGCGGCCCGACGACGTCGGGCCGGCCGATCTCGACCGGGCCCGCGCCGAGGGGCTCACCGATGACGCCGTCCGCGACGTCGCCCTCGTCTGCGCGTTGTTCTCGATGATCACCCGTCTGGCCGACACGTTGAACTTCGCCGTCCCGTCAAGCTTCGACACGACGGTGAGAGCGCTCACCAGCCGGCTGGGCTACCGGATGCCGCCTCCGGTGTTCCTGCTCCCCCGGGTCTGAAGGGCCGGCCCGCTCGGAGGCGGGGTGACCCCCGAGTCCCGAGCGCCGTTGCCGGGGTCAGGTGGTGTGTGGGTCCGGGAGGGTGGCGACCCGTCCGGGGCAGCGCTGCCCGGTCGCAGTCACACGACTGGATCTCTATGGGTGGGCTGGTCGGCCGATCCGGTGTCATTCCCGTTTGTTTTTCTGGGTCTTTCTGGTAGGGCTCTTTACATCGTCCTTTGGTCGCTGTTGGCGCGATCCGGTCCCGCAAATGGGGTGCTTCCGGGGCGAAGATCCGCTGCGATAGCTCCAATGTTGACGGTGCCCGCCTCGCCGTCGGCCGACGATGGCACGGCAGGCGAACCACTACGCCAGCCCACGACGAGTCGGCCGGGGGTGCAGCGGAACAAGCTCCGGTAGCTCCTTCAGGGATGACCAGTGCCCAAATGGTCATGACGCGCCATATCCATTCGGGTGCGGACGAGCGCACAGTAAAGGGCAAGACCAGCGTTGACTGCTCGATCTGCTGCACAAGAACCCTTGCGCGGCAACGGTTTTCGGCCCGCCAAGCACGCAACGTACCCGCAGGCGGACTCTTATGTCCCCTCTTGGCGGGGATCCCTTGTTGCGGGAATCCTCCTCCCTGGCCGCTTTCTCGCATGGGAAACGGACGCGGCGCTCGCCGGCACCGAGCCTTTCGGCGTTCCTGCCGCTGAACCGAGAGGGTGATCGTGACGCGAGACGGTGTCCGGCGAAGCGGATCGAAGCACGCCAGGCTGATCGTCGTGGCGGTTCTGACCATGGCCGCATCGGTGTCCGGGGTCATCTCCCCGGCGTCAGGGGCGACCGGCCCGGCCTACGGGAAAGATTTCCCCGACCCCCACGTCCTCGTCGTAGGAGGCGTCTTCTACGCCTATTCCACCAACGTGGCCGGAATGAACGTCCCGGTGATGACCTCCACCAACCTGACGTCGTGGACGGCGACGTCCGACGCCCTGCGGGCGCTGCCCCAGTGGGCAACGCCCGGGCGGACGTGGGCTCCGACGGTGCTCGCCCGGGGCGGCGCCTACGCCCTCTACTACACGGTTGAGGAGACCTCGACGCAACGTCAGTGCCTGTCGGTGGGCAGCGCCCCCAGCCCGAAGGGGCCGTTCACGGACACGTCGTCGGGTCCGCTCGTCTGCCAGTTGCCTCTGGGCGGGTCGATCGACCCGTACGTGTTCACCGACCCGCAGGGCTCGTCCTACCTCCTGTGGAAGAGCGACAACAACGCGCTCGGGCAGCCGACGGGCCTGTGGGGCCAGCCGTTGGCCGCCGGCGGCACCGGCTTCGCGCTGGGGTCGTCCCCCGTGTGGCTCCTGACCCAGAGCGCCCCCTGGCAGGCGCCGGCCATGGAAGGGCCGGCCATGGTCAAGTCCGGGGCGACCTACTACCTCTTCTACGGCGCCAACCGCTGGGACTCGTCGAGCTCCGCCATCGGCTACGCCACGTGCTCCACACCACTCGGCCCCTGCGCCGACCAGAGCACCTCGAGGCCGTGGCTCGCCACCAGCCCGACCCTCAAACCCCCGCTCGGCCCCCAGGGACCAACGGTGTTCACCGACCCGACCGGCACCACCCGCCTGGGATTCTCAGCCTGGAACGGCACCGCCGGCTACCCCGGCGGCGTCCGGGCGCTATGGATCGCCCCGCTCTCCTTCCCCAACGGCAAACCGACCCTCCACTGAGGACCACCGCCTCAGGGCGCTGGGAGCCCGAACGGACTTCGGCAGTGAAGGAGGGGGGGATCGGTGGTGGGTCGGGCCCCCGCCCGCCGCTAGACCCAGTGCACCCAGTCCGCAGGGTCCTGCCGCGGGGAGGCCAGCAGTGGCCGCAGGGCGGCGGTCAGGTTCGCCGGACAGGAACGGCGCCCACGGCGGTAGCGGCGAGGGGAGGCGAAGATGACCCCGGCGTGGTGTTCGCCGGTCGCGGGCCAGGCTCGCACGATCCGGTCGAAGTCCCGGGCGTTCTCGGTGACCACGGCGCGACCGTCGCTGGTGGCGGCGAGCAACAGCTCGTCGTCGCCGAGGTCGGCGAGGGCCGGGTCCATGGAGGCGGCCACGACGTCGTGGCCGTCCCG
>JAUZEY010000324.1 GCA_030838785.1 Actinomycetota bacterium
CTTCGGCTTCACGACCGTCCTGCTGGCCCTGCGGCTGAAGACCTAGCCGCCAGCTCCCTCCCTCCATGGATCCCACCGAGCCCCCCGAGCGCTCGGATCCGCCTGAACCGCCCGGCCCTTGGGGCGATCCGCCCACCGACTCCGAGGAGCTCGAACCCGATAACGAGCGGTGGACGGCGGTCCAGCCCATCCCCAACTGGCGCCAGCAGTCGCACCGGCGCCTCCTCGGCCGCCATCCCGGCCTCGGCGTGGCGCTCGTCGTCCTGCTCGCCGCCGGCGTGGCGCTGGCCGTCCTCGGGGCGATGCGGTCGGGGGGCAAGACGTCGGCGGCCGGGAAGGTCGGCGGCGTGCTGCAGGTCGGCGTCGTCGGGCTCCCCAGCCTCGATCCGGCCGACGCCCGCGACCCCAAGGCCGTGATGGTCGTCGACCAGCTCTTCGACACCCTGGTCCACAACGGCGGCGCTCCACAGCCCGCCCCCGGGTTGGCCCGGGCCTTCGAAGCCAACCCGGAGCAGACGGCGTTCACGTTCCACCTCGCCCCCGGCGCCCGCTTCGACGACGGCAGCCCCGTCAGGGCGGCCGACGTCAAGTTCACGCTCGAGCGCATCGCCCGGAAAGGCTCCGATTCGCCGCTGGTCGCCCAGCTGGAGGCGGTGTCCGGCTTCGCCGCCTTCCACACTTCCGCCACCGCCGCCGGGCTGAGCGGCGTCGAGACACCCGACCCCGCCACGGTGGTGGTGCGGCTCGACACGCCGTTCTCGAGCTTCCCGGCCGTGCTCGGCCACCCCGGCTTCGGCATCGTGCCGAAGGCGGCCGTCGACCGCCTCGGGGCGGGGTTCAAGCAGACTCCGGTCGGGTCGGGTGCGTTCCGCCGGGTCGACTCGTCGGCGCCGGGGCGGCTGGCTCTCCGGCGGGTGACCGGTCACGTCCCGCAGTCCCGGGTCGACGGCATCGACTTCGTCGACTTCACGGACGTCGACGCCGCCTACGCCGCCTTCCGGGCCGGTGCGGTCGACGTCGCCCCGGTGCCGCCGGCCCGGGCCGACGACGCAGCCAAGGACTTCGGGCGCCGCGGCATGAGCCCCTACAACGGGCTCGTCTTCTACGGCATGAACGTCAAGAGCCCCGACCTGGCCGACCCCCGCTTCCGGCAGGCCATCACCCTGGCCATCGACCGCCAGGAGATCGTCGGGAAGGTCTACCAGGGGTCGGTGGGGCTGGCCACCGGGCTGGTGGCCGACGGGGTGCCGGGCCGGGCCGCCAACGCCTGCGGGGACCGCTGCCGCCACGACCCCGACCGGTCCCGGGCGCTGCTGGCCGAGACCTTCCCCGACGGGAAGATCCCCGAGGTGGCCATCGACCACGACGACGACCCCACCCAGGCGGCGGTGGCGCAGGTGATCAAGACCGACCTCGACACCGTCGGCATCCCGGCCGTCCTGCGGCCCCACCCGTTCGCCGACTACGGGAAGTTCCTGGTCAGCGGGCAGCAGGAGCTGTTCCGGCTGGGCTGGATCGCCGACTACCCGAGTCCGGACGGGTTCCTCACCCCGCTTTTCCTGTCGACGTCGCCCGACAACCTGACCGGCCTCGCCAGCCCCGAGATCGACCGGACCCTGGCCTCGGCCCGGGCGGAGGCCGACCCGGCCCGGCGGCTGGATCTCTACCTGAAGGCGGAGCAACTCGTGCTCGACCAGTACGTGGTCGTGCCGGTGGCCCAGCTGCAGAGCCGGATGGTGGCGTCGTCCCGGGTGAAGGGGTTCGCCCTCGACCCGATCGGCACGTTCGACGGGGCCGTCGTCTCGGTGTCGTCCTCGTCGAAGTGAGCATCCGGCCCGGGCGGCTCCGGGCCGCGGTCCTGGCCGTCGGGGTGGTCGTGGTCGGGCTCGGTTTCTCCATCGGAGCCTGCCTCCGGGACGGGTCGGGGGGTGGTCTCGCCCGCGGCCGCAACGGAACGTCGACGTCCTCGACGGGGCCGGCGGCCGGGGCCGCGCCGGGTGGGGCGCTCCCGGTCGGCACCCTGCGGCTCGGGGTCCCCGAGGAGCCGGCCAGCCTCGACCCGTTCGACCCGAAGTCCCGGACGGTGGCGGGGGAGGGGCTGCTCAGCCAGGTGCTGCCGCAGCTGTTCCGGGTCGACCCCGCCGGGCGGGAGGTCGGCTGGCTGGCCGACGACGCCTCGGTGCGGGCGGCGCCGGACGGGACGTCGGCGACGTTCTCTTTCCGGACGGGCGCCCACTGGTCCGACAGCGCGCCCATCACGGCCGACGATCTGCGCTTCACCCTCGACACCGTCCGGGGCGGGGCCTGGCCCGGACCCCGGGCCGGCTACGACCGCCTCACCGCCGTGGAGGGGGACGGGTCGTCGGTCACGTTCCGCTTCGCCGGGCCGTTCCCGGGTTGGCGGCGCCTCTTCTCCGGGGCCGACTTCGTGCTCCCCGCCCACCGGCTCGCCGGCCGGGATCTGCGGGCCGAGTGGAAGCAGGGGCCCGACGTCGCCGGTGGGCCGTTCCGGCTCGGGCCGGTCACCCCGGGGCTGTCCGCCCGCCTGGAGCGCAACGACGGGTGGTGGGGCGGGCCGGTGAAGTCGCCGGCCATCGAGGTGCTCGTGGTGCCCGACGTGCGGACGATGGAGCAGCTGCTCGGCCGCCGGGAGCTCGACATCGCCTGGCCGCCGGTGACGTCGAACCGGGTCGGCCGTTACCGGGCCCTGGCCGGCGTCGACGTGTCGGTGGCCGAGCCCGGTGGGGCCTTCGAATCGCTGGTGGCCAACACCACGACCGTACCGGTGGAGCGGCGCCTCGCCTACTTCGGCCTGGCCAACCGCGACCGCTTCGTCGACGTCCTCCTGGCCGGCGAGGGCGACCGCGCCGTGTCCCTGGCCGGGCCGGTGGCAGGGTCGGCGGCGGGCGCGGCCCCGTGGGCCGCCGCCGGGCTCGAACCGGCCGCCGGGGGGCTCAAGGGTGCGCCCCTGTCGACGCTCGTCGCCGCCGACGAGGACGAGCTGAGCCCCCTGGTCGGCCGGGTCCTGCAACAGGGCGCCCAACCCTCCGGTGCGACCCTCGAGCTCAAGTCCGACGAGTCTTCCACCGTCGACGGCACCTGGCTCCCCGACGGCCGCTTCGACCTCGCCCTCGTGCGCACCGTCGCCTGGCCCGAGCCCTGCTGGAGCTGCTGGTTCGCCGACGCCAGCACCGGCCGGGGCAACGTCACCCGGGTGACGGGCCTCACCGCCCTGGCCGCCGCCGCCGACACCGACCCCGCCGCGGTGGCGGCGCTCGAGGCCCGGGTCCGGGCCGAAGGCCTGATGCTTCCGCTGTGGCGCCCCCGGGCCGTCCTGGCCGGCCGCGGCGTCGCCGGCCTCGTGGCCAACTCCTGGTCCCTGGGCCCGTTCTGGCTGGCCGAGTCCTGGGCTCCGACCGGGCGATAGTATGGTCCCCACGCTCACGAGCGGCTGCGCAAGTGAGTGAAGTTGCGGAAGTGGCGGAATCAGGCAGACGCGCTAGCTTGAGGTGCTAGTGCCCTTAGGGGCGTGGGGGTTCAAATCCCCCCTTCCGCACCACCGAAAAGAGCAGGTGAGAGGCCCTTTCGGGGGCCTCTTGTCGTGTCCCGCGGACAACAAACCGGCGTTCGATTTCCGCTGTATCCCGGTAAACGAACGCCGGTTGCACCGACCGGTGGCCGGGGCGCGTTCCGGCGTTCGATATCCGCAGATATCCGGTAAAGGAACGCCGGTTCGAGGGGGGCGCCCGGCGTGGGCCCGGTGGGCCCCGGTGTGTGGCACGCTGGAGGGGATGACGGACGTCACGCCTGTCGAGGAGATCGCCCCGGCCCGGGTCGACGAGGGGGACCACGACCGGTTCGCCCACGTCGTCCAGCCCGCCTCGGCGGTCATGGAGGCCATGATCACCGGGGTGCCGTGCACCGCCCTGTGCGGGAAGCGATGGGTGCCGTCGCGGGATCCCAAGCGCTACCCGGTCTGCCCCGCCTGCAAGGAGATCGTGGAGACGGCCGGCTTCCGGCTCCCGTCCGGCTGACCGCTCAGCGGGTGAGGATGGCGGCGTTCGACAGCACGGGCTGGCCCCGCTCCCTCGTCGTCGCCGACAGCACGATCCGGTCGCCCTCCCGCCACATCGAGGTGACCACCGTCTCGCCCGGGAACACCACCCCGGTGAAGCGGACCTGGTAGCGGGCCACGGCGGTGACGTCACCGTCGAGGAGGGTGTCGACGACCGCCTTGCAGGCGATGCCGTAGGTGCACAGGCCGTGCAGGATCGGGGTGTCGAAGCCGCCGAGCTTGGCGAAGTCGGGATCGGCGTGGAGCGGATTCTTGTCGCCCGACAACCGGTAGATGAGCGCCTGGTGGCTCATGGTGGGGGACTCCGCCACGGCGTCGGGGGCCCGGTCCGGGGGCTGGTGGCCGGGCGCGGGGGCGTTGGTGTCGCCTCCGAAGCCGCCCTCGCCCCGGGCGAAGATGGTGAAGCGGTTGGTGAACAGCGGGTCGCCGGGGGGCCCCGACTCGACCTCGATGGTGACGAGCGCCGCTTTCCCCTTGTCGTAGAGGGAGGCGACCCGGGGGCGGTGCTCGACTGTCCCCGAGGTCGGGATCGGTTTGTGGACCTCGAGGTCCTGCTCGCCGTGGAGGATCATGATCGGGTTCACCGCCAGGCCCGGGATCTGGCCGGTGGCGGCGGTGACGAGACCCTGGAAGGCCGGCACCACGGCGAAGCTCGGGAGCACCACGAGGCGCTGCTCGTAGGTGTAGGCCAGCTCGGCGGGGTCGGTCGGCTTGCCGAGCCCGGCACCGATCCCGAGGTGGTAGAGGATGACGTCGTCGGCGTCCCAGCTGGTGGAGAAGGGCGGGATGGTGGCGCCGAGGGCGATGCCGGGGTCGATGGGCATGGGCGCCCGTCTCCCTTCGTCGGTGGGCTCATCGGGCTGAAACGATGGGGACCATCATGAACGCCTCGAACAATACGACCGGGCGCTACGGCATCACCGTGCCGCTGGCCGGGGTGCCGCTGGCCGGGCACCGGGATCTGATCCGGGAGATCGCCGATCTCGGCTACACCGACCTGTGGTCGGCCGAGGCCGACGGGAGCGACGCCTTCACGCCCCTGGCGCTGGCCTCGGAGTGGGCGCCGGGGCTGCGGCTGGGGACGGCCATCGTCCCGGCCTTCACCCGGGGCCCGGGGCTGATCGCCCAGTCGGCGGCGGCGCTGGCCGCGGTCAGCGGGGGGCACTTCGTGCTCGGGCTCGGGACGTCGTCGGATGTGATCGTCGAGCGCTGGAACGGCATTCCCTTCGACCGGCCCTACCAGCGGGTGCGCGACACCGTGCGCTGCGTCAAGGCGCTGCTGGCGGGGGAGAAGGTCAGCGAGGAGTACGAGACGTTCACCGTCCGGGGGCTGCGGCTGGCCGAACCGCCGGACGGGCCGGTCCCGGTGATGGTGGCCGCCCTCCGCCCGGGGATGCTCCGGCTGGCCGGACGGGAGGCGGACGGGGCGATCGTCAACTGGCTCTCCGCCGCCGACGTCCGCACGGTCGCTCCCTACGTGCGGGAGACCGACCCGGCCAAGGAGATCGTGGCCCGGATCTTCGTCTGCCCCACCCAAGACGCCGAGCGGGCCCGGGCGGTCGGCCGGCGGATGATCACGGCCTATCTGAACGTGCCGGTGTACGCCGCCTTCCACCAGTGGCTCGGCCGGGGCGACCAGCTGGGCAAGATGTGGGACGCCTGGCGGGCCGGGGACCGGCAGGGGGCGCTCGACGCCGTCCCCGACGACCTGGTCGACGAGCTGCTCGTCCACGGCAGCCCCGGCGCCTGCCGGGATCACGTCGAGGCCTACCGGGAGGCGGGAGTGACCACGCCCGTCCTCATGCTGGTCGCCCCGGACGACACCGCCACCGCCGTGCGTGATCTCGCCCCGCGCTGAGCGCCCGCCGGCAGGGCTAGACTTGTTGCCTCTGTTGCTAGCGGTAGTGTAGTGAGACGCGAACGCTCCCCATGATCGGAGGCAGGTGGCGGCACGGCGCTCGGCGATGCGGGTTTTCGTGGCGGTGGGGGTGTTCGCCGCCGGTGGGCTCGCGTGGACCGACCTGGTGGCGGCGGCCAGCCACGACATCAACGTCACGAACGACGCCGCCAAGTGCGACAAGACCTGGGGTCCACCCTGCTTCACCCCGGCCAACGGGACCGTGACGCAGGTCGCCGTCGGCGACACGGTCACCTGGCACGTCCTCGACGGGACCCACACCGTCTCGCCGGTCGATCCCGCCGCCTTCACCGGGTCCGGCGATCTCGCCGGCCCCGACGCCACGTTCAACGTGACGTTCGACAAGCCCGGGGTGTTCAGCTTCTACTGCAAGCACCACGGCAGCGTGGACAAGGACGGCAAGACGTTCCACGGCATGTGGGGGAAGATCGACGTCCGGGGTGACACGACGTCGACGTCGGCCCCGCCGGCGCCGGGCGATCCGCCGGCGCCGGGCAACCCGGACCCGGGCCCGCCCCCGGCGCCGGGCCCGTCGAAGCCGGCCCCTCCGCCGCCCCCGGGATCCGGTTCGGCGCCCCCGCCGTCGGCCTCCGGCGGCTCCGGGTCTTCCGGCAACGGGCAGACGGCGGCGGGCACGGGCCGCCCCTACGTCGGGCCGCCGCCCACGGCACCGCCGCCGGCCCCCGCCCCCCGCGAATCGGCCTCCGCCGCACCGCGCCCGTCCCCGTCCCCGTCCTCGGCGCCGGGCAAGGGCAAAGACGGCGGCGGCGGCAACGACAGCACACCGGGGGCCACCGCCGTGCCGCCCGACGAGGCCGTGCTCCCGCCCAGCCCGGCGTTCCCGACGCCCACGACGGCGCCGGTGGCCTCCGCCCCGGCCGAAGCACCGCAGGGGGACACCGTCGCCGTCCTCAAGGCGGAGGCCGGCGGCAAGCACCGCCGCATCATCCTGTTCGGCACGATCTTCGGCGTCGGCGCCTTCGTGTTCGGCGTCGGAGGCTGGAAGTACACGCACCGGGCCAGCAAGTACTGGCCGGCGTAGAGCGCCGGGGTCAGCCGCAGGCGGCTGAGATCAGGGGATAGGGGCTGACGGCCGGGCCCCCGCCGGGGTGGAACTCGAAGTGGGTGTGGTAGCCCTCGGCGTCGCCCGTGTTCCCGGTGAGGCCGATCACCTCGCCCTGGGCGACCTGGCGGGGCACGGCCCCGACGATCTGCATCAGGTGCATGTACACATAGCTGCTCCCGTCCGGGCCGGTCAGGAAGATCGTGATGCCCCCGCCGGCCCAGGGCCGCGTTTCGATCGTGCCGTCGACCACGGCCACATTGAGGGTGCCCCGCGGGCTGAGGAGGTCGTTGCCCATGTGGCGGCGGCCGCCGCCCCGGGGCGCACCGAAGTCGTCGCTGAAGGCCAGGGGCCCGTCGATGGGGCAGATGAAGGCCGGCGGCGGGCCTTTCCGGAGCCGCTGGCCGAGGGCTGACGCCGAGCGGCTCGACCGGGGGAGCGGCAGGTGGGAGCCCGGCGGGGGCAGGACGGCCGCCATGGCCGTCAGCTCGAGCGAGATCTGGTCCCGCTGGGCGGCGAGGTCCGCCATCGTCACGTCCTGGTCGTGGCGCCGGGCGGCGAGCTCGGACCGCCGGTCGGCCAGGCTGTGCTTCGTCTCGAGCAGGGCGTCGATGGCCGGCATGTCGCGGGCGCTGAGGTCGGCCACGAGATGGGCCGACCGGTCGGAGCGCATCATGGCCGCCACGGCTTCGAACTGGGTGACGGCGGCGGCGGCGACGTCCCCCTGATAGAGGGCCACCGCCTGGCGGGTGATGCGATTCCGCAACGGGCCGATGCGGGACTGGAGATCGCCGACCTGGCGTTCGAGGCCGGCGATCTGGTCATCGAGCCGGGC
>JAUZEY010000333.1 GCA_030838785.1 Actinomycetota bacterium
GTCCCGGCCATGATGCTCGGCGTCCTGAACCCCGTCCTGGTCCGCCTCGCCCTCCACACCGACGAACTCGGCTCCGCCGCCCTGCCCCGACCCCTTCCCCGTCCTTGATCAGCCTTTCGCCCCGCCCGTGAAGCGCCAGGAGCCGAGCCTGACGGCGGGGCAGTGGACCAGCCCGGAGCCGAACTCGGAGTCGGCGAAGCGGGCCTCCCGGGAGATCCCGAGGACGTTGCCGGGGGCGAGGGCGTCGATGAAGCTCTGGGTGAAACGCAGGTTCTTCACGCCGCCGCGGACCTTCCCGTCCTCGATGAGGAACGTGCCGTTGCGGGTCAGGCCGGTCACGACCTGGGTCTTCGGGTCGAGGATGCGGCAGTAGTTGAAGGTGGTCACGAGCAGGCCCCGGCCGGTCGAGGCGATCAGGTCGGAGGTACCGGCGCCGAAGGAGGCGTCGGCCGGACCGAGGAACAGGTTCGACGGGATGGGGCCGTAGCCGTCACTCTCGGCCATGGCGTGGCCCGTGCTCTCGGTGCCCATCTTGCGGGCGGTGCGGCGGTCGTGGGCCAGGGCGGCCGAGACGCCCTCCCGGACGAGGTCGACGTGACGCTTGGGGGTGCCGTCGGCGTCGAAGGGAAGCCCGAGGGCGGCGGGGTCGGTGGCGTCGTCCCAGATGGAGACGGCGGGATCGAACTGGGCCTCGCCGAGACGGATGCCCGACTGGCCTTCGATCACCTGCTTGGCGTTGAACCCGTAAAAGGCCAAGAAGATCAGGATCGTCGCCACACACTCCGGTTCCAGGACGACCTCGTACTCCCCCGGTTCGATGTCGGCCGCCGCCGAGGAGCGCAGGGCCCGGTCGGCCGCCGCCGCCCCCACCCCGCCGGCGTCGAGGTCGGCCAGCCTGGCGCCGGTGGCGTGGCCCGACCCCGCCGAGTCGTCGGTCTGGTGGATGCCGTCGATGGTGGCCCGCGTGCTGCGCCGCTCGGCCTGCTGGCCGGCGGAATTGGCGAAGGCCGTCGTGCCGCCGTCGGTGTCGCAGTAGCCGGCCGCCCGCAGGCCGGGACCGGCGTCGACGAAGGCCCTCACCCGATGGGCCCGCTCGTCGGGTGAGGCCTCCTCGGTGGCGGCGTCGTAGTGGTCGACGTCGGGCACCGGGGCGGGCGGGGCGAGGCCGGGCCAGTCGGGGTCGACGGGGCGGAGGGCGGCGGCGGCCAGGGCGCCCTCGACCAGGGCCGCCAGGCCGTCGGCGTCGGCCCGGGTGGTCGAGGCGGCGGCCACATGGGAACCGCCGGCGCCACCGGCGGGCCGGGCCAGTTTGAGGTTGACGGAGACGCCGGCCTCGCCGACGTTCTGGTGGATGAACGAGTTGGCGAAGCGGGTCAGCGCCGGCCGGCTCCGGGAGGCGGTGACCTGCGCCTCGGCCCGGTCGCCGACGAGGTCGAGGACCTGCGAGCAGAGTTCGGCGGGGCCCGGGGTGCGGGGTGTCCCCGAAGAGGACAGGCGGGCGGTCATCCCCGCACCCCCACCCGGACGCCGCGGAAGCGGGCCGGCGCCGCGGGGTGCCCCGTGTGGGCCGTCTGCATCGGCTGGCCCTTGCCGCAGTTGGGAACGCCCCACTGGATCCACTCCGAACCGCCGGACAGCATGTCGAGGGTGGCCCAGAACTGGGGCGTGATCCCGGTGTAGGTCGGGTTCTTGAGCATCCGGCCGAGGCGGCCGCCACTGATCTCCCAGGCGATCTCGCAGCCGAACTGGAAGTTGAGCCGCTTGTCGTCGATCGACCACGACCGGTTGGTGGCCATGAGGATGCCCTCGTCGGTGGCGGCGATGATCTCGTCCAGCGACGAGTCTCCCGGCACGAGGCCGACGTTGGTCATCCGCACCATGGGGAGGCGGTTGTAGCCGTCGCCCCGGACCATGCCGCCGGGGGGCAGGCCGGCGATGGCGGCAGAGTCGCGTCCGGACAGCACGCCCACCCACCGGCCCTCCTTGACGATGTCGACCCGCTGGGCCGGTGTGCCCTCGTCGTCGTAGCCGAAGGTGCCCAGCGCCCCGGGGAGGGTGGCGTCGGCGGTGATGTTCATCAGCGGCGAGCCGTAGGTGAGGCGGCCGAGGCGGGGGAGCTCGAGGAACGACGTGCCGGCGAAAGCCGCCTCCCAGCCGAGGATGCGGTCGAGCTCGATGGCGTGGCCGACGGATTCGTGGATCTGGAGGGCGAGCTGGCTCGACTCCAGGACGAGGTCGGTGGTCGCCTGGGGGCACTCGGGAGCCGAGAGGAGCGCGACCGCCTCGGTCGCCACCCGCTCGGCGTTGCCGGGCAGGTCGAAGCGCCGGATGACCTCGTAGCCGCCCGACTCGTATTGGCCGAAGGACTGCGGGTAGGACCGGCGCTGGGTTTCCGCCTCGCCCACCGCCGTGGCGTCCATGCCACCGCCGCACTCGACGAGATGCTGGTTGATGCGGTGCCCCTGGCTGGAGACGAACCACTTCCTCGTGTCCCAGGCGGTGAGGAAGGCCCGGGCCAGCGCGACGCCGTCGACGGCCTTCATCGTCTTCGTGACGCCCAGGAGGAGGTCGGCCTTCTCGGCCAGCGACACGGCGAACGGGTCCTCCTGGTGGGGCGTCTCGTAGCTGTCCTCCCGGACGGGCACGTCGGCCAGGGACAGCGGCGGGCCGGGGACGCTGGTCGACGCCCGGGCGGTGGCCGCCGCCGCCTCGCCGGCCCGGCGGGCCTCGCCGGGGTCGGCGGTGGCGAAGAAGCCCCACGAGGAACCGATCAGAGCCCGGACGCCGACGCCGGCCGACTCCGCCTGGTCGAGCGACTCGATCGTCTCGTTCAGAGCCTCCAGGCGCTGGCTGCGGGACACGACGACGCGGGCGTCGGCGTACTCGGCGCCGGCGGCCAGCGCCCCTTCGACAGCGGCGACGGCGGGATCGAACATCGGCGGCTGCTCCTCACCCTGTCATTTCAGGTCGGCGATCACCTGGCGGGCGAGGGTGGCGGCCTCGGCCAGGGCCGCACGGCCCGTCCGCAGGGATGTGCGGGTCTGTTCCAGCGTCGTGTGGGCGGCGGGATACCCGGCGGCCTGGAGCGCCAAAAGGGCGGCTGGCAGCGGGGTGACGGTGCTCGTGGCCGAGGCCAGCTTGGTGCGGAGGGACGCCAGATCGGTCTTCGCCTTGGTCGTGTCCTTGCCCGTGGCCTGGTCGATGGCGTTCGCCAGCCGGTCGGCCAGCTTCGTGAGCCGGTCGGCGGCGTTGAGCTCGATGTCGGACACCACGACCCCCCGGGCTTTGGGGATCGTGAGGACGTAGACGCGGTAGTCGGTCACGATCCTGCCGGCGTCGGCGCGGACGGTCGCCTCGTCGTTGTCGCCCTGGATCTTGGCGTTGAGGCTGCTCAGGCCGTTGACCTGGTCCTGGAGCTGGGTGGTGAGAGCGCTGCGGTCGGCCTCGCTCAGACGGACGATCGACTTGGCGGCGGTGGTGAGCTCCCGCAGCGCCAGCACCCGGCGGGTGATGGCGGCGCTGGCCACCTTCTTCGACGCCTCGAGCCGGACCTGCTGCGCCCCGGCCGGTGCCGCCCCGACGCCGATCGGTCCGGCCCCGGTGGCGGCTACGACGGCGGCGACGGCGAGGGCCCGTCGGAGACCACCGGTCACTGGGTCTCCCCCTCGCCGGTGGCCATGTCGGAGTCGAGCCGGTCGAGCTCCGAGTCGAGCCGGTGGAGGATCTGGTCGACATCGGTCACGTCGGCGTCGGTGACCGGGCCGCTGGCCGGCGCGGCGCTGGTCGGGGTGTCGCCCGTCGCCGCCGACGACGCGGTGGTCTCGGCACCCTTGGCCTGCTTCGCCGAATCCTTGCTACCGGCGCCGGCGCCGACGGCCAACGCCAGC
>JAUZEY010000406.1 GCA_030838785.1 Actinomycetota bacterium
CCTGGCGGTGGCCGACGACCGGCCCCGCCCGCCGAGCTGGCGGCTCTCTCCCAGGGCCGTGGCCACCTACCTGCTCGGCGGGCGACTCCCGGACGGCACCGAGATAACGCCGAAGTACATCGGCCAGCGGCGCCTGGTCGAGGTGGCGGTCGCCACGCTGGCCACCGACCGGGCCCTGCTCCTCCTGGGGGTGCCGGGCACGGCCAAGACGTGGGTGTCGGAGCATCTCGCCGCCGCCGTGTCGGGCGATTCGACCCTCCTCGTCCAGGGCACGTCGGGCACTCCGGAGGAGGCCATCCGCTACGGCTGGAACTACGCCCGGCTCCTGGCCGAGGGACCGTCCCGGGCGGCGGTGGTGCCCAGCCCGGTCATGCGGGCCATGGAGCGCGGCGCCGTGGCCCGCATCGAGGAGCTCACCCGCATCCCGTCCGACGTGCAGGACGCGCTGATCACCATCCTGTCGGAGAAGACCCTGCCCATCCCCGAGCTCGACGACGAGGTCCAGGCCCGGCAGGGCTTCAACGTGATCGCCACCGCCAACGACCGCGACCGGGGCGTCAACGAGCTGTCGTCGGCGCTCAAGCGGCGGTTCAACATGGTGGTGCTGCCGCTGCCGGCCGACCCGGAGGAAGAGGTCGGCATCGTGTCCCGCCGGGTCGCGGAGCTCGGCGCGGCCCTCGGATTGCCGCTCGAACTCGACGCCCTGGCCGAGATCCGCCGTGTGGTCACCGTGTTCCGGGAGCTGCGCTCCGGCGTGACCGCCGACGGGCGCACCAAGCTCAAGTCGCCCACCGCCACCCTCTCGACCGCCGAGGCCATCTCGGTCGTGACCAACGGCGCCGCCCTCGCCACCCACTTCGGGGACGGGGTCCTCCGGGCGGCCGACGTCGCCGCCGGCCTGACCGGCGCAGTGGTGAAGGACCCGGTGCAGGACGGGCTGGTGTGGGCCGAGTACCTGGAGACCGTCGTCAAGGAACGCCCCGGCTGGGACGACCTCTACCGCTCCTGCCGCGAGCTGGCCTGACCGATGCCCGCGCTCGCGGCCTCGCCCATTCCGGCGTTCCATTTCCGCTCCATTCCGGTAAACGAACGCCAGTTGTGGGCGCCGTGAGGGGGCCCGGTGGGTGAGGTGTTCGTGCTCGGGGTGCGGCACCACGGGCCCGGGTCGGCGCGGGCGGTGGGCGAGGCGCTGGCCGAGATCCAGCCGGACGCCGTGCTCATCGAAGGCGCGCCGGAACTCGACGCCGTCGCCGCCCTGGCCGGCGGGGCCGACATGGTGCCGCCGGTCGCCGGGTTGGTGTACGCCGTCGACGAACCGCGCCGGTCGGCCTTCTATCCGCTGGCCGACTTCTCGCCGGAATGGGTGGCGCTGCGCTGGGCGCTGCGGCACGGCCGGGCGGTCAAGTTCTGCGATCTTCCCGCCGCCAATGCGCTGGCCATCGACGCTGTCGCACTCAGCGATGGCGACCGCCAGCCCCGGGGCGGCGATCCCATCGGTACGTTGGCCGCCGCGGCCGGCTACGACGATCCCGAGCGGTGGTGGGAGGACGTCATCGAGCACCGCTACCACGGCGCCGAGATCTTCGCCGTCGTCACCGAGGCGATGGCCGCCCTGCGCCAGGCCGACCCGTCCGGCGCAGGCATCGACGGCGACGGCGACGACGGCGACGGCGGCGGCGGCGTTTCGGCGTTCCTATCGGACGGGCGTCCGTCCGAAATGAACGCAGGTTCGGCGCAGGCGGGCGCCTTGAGCCCGTCGGACGAGCACAACGAGCGTCGCGAAGCGGCGATGCGGAAGGCGATCCGGGCCGCACTGGCCGGCGGAGCGCAGCGGGTGGCGGTGGTCTGCGGCGCCTGGCATGCGCCGGCCCTGGAGCCTGGGGCGTTCCCCACCGCCTCGGCCGACGCCGCCCGGCTCAAGGGATTGCCGAAGCTGAAGGTCGCCGCCACCTGGGTGCCGTGGACTTCGGCGCTGCTCGCCCGCCGCTCCGGCTACGGCGCCGGCGTTGACGCCCCGGGCTGGTACCGCCATCTCGCCACCGCCCCCGACGCCGCCCCGACCCGTTTCCTGGTCAAGGCCGCCCGGCTCCTTCGGGACCGGGGCCACGACGTCAGCCCGGCCGCCACCGTGGAGGCCGTCCGCCTTGCCGAGGGCCTGGCCGCGCTCCGGTCCCGGCCGGGGCCGGGCCTCGGCGAGGTGCTCGACGCCGCCGAAGCGGCGCTGGCCGGCGGCTCGCCCGTCCCTTTGCGGCTCATCTCGGCTGAGCTGCTCGTGGGCCACGACCTCGGGTCCGTGCCCGACGACACGCCGATGGTCCCCCTGGCCCGCGACCTGGCCAAGGCCCAGCGCCGCCTTCGCCTCCCCGCCTCGGCCGCCCCGAAGACGCTCGAGCTCGACCTCCGCACCGACAGCCACCGGCAGCGGTCCCAGCTGCTGCACCGGCTGGCCATCCTCGGCGTCGACTGGGGGCAGCCGGCTGACACCGGCCGCACCGGCGGCACGTTCAAGGAGGTGTGGGCGCTGCAGTGGCACCCGTCCTTCGAGGTGGCGCTGGTCGAGGCGTCGGCGGCCGGGACGACGATCGAGTCGGCCGCCGCCGCCACCCTCACCGACGCCGCCGCCGCCCTGACGGACCCGGGCGACGTCGCCGCTCTCGTGGAGGAAGCGCTCCTCGCCGAGCTGCCCACCGCCCTCGCCGCCGTCACCGCCACGCTCGCCGAGCGGGCCGCCCGGCAGCGCGACACCGCCCGGCTCATGGCCGCCGTCGAGCCGCTGGCCCGCACCCGTCGCTACGGCAACGTCCGCCGGGTCGACACCGAGGCGGTCGCGCCGGTGCTGGCCGGGCTGCTGACCCGGATCGCCGTCGGCCTCCCCGCCGCCGTGGCCGCCGTCGACGACGACGGCGCCGCCGGGCTGAGCGACCTCGTCGAGTCCGTCGACCGGGCCGTCGGCCTCCTCGACGACCCCGCCCTGCGCCAACCGTGGCTGGCGGCGCTGCGGGCCGTCGCCGACCAACGCGGCGTCCACGGCCTCCTCGCCGGACGGGCGGTGCGGGTCCTCCTCGACAGCGGTGTCCTCGACGCCGGCGATGTCCAGCGCCGCCTGTCCCGAGCCTTGTCGCGGGCGGACGAGGCGGCCCGGGGCGCGGCCTGGATCGAGGGTTTCCTGACCGGCGACGCCAGCCTCCTCCTCCACGATCCCACGCTGCTGCGGGTCGTCGACGACTGGGTCTCCGAGGTACGGGGGGCCGTCTTCGACGAGCTGCTGCCGGTGCTGCGGCGGACGTTCGCCACGTTCCCCGCCCCCG
The DNA here is from genome assembly GCA_030838785.1 of Actinomycetota bacterium. Classification (GTDB taxonomy): domain Bacteria; phylum Actinomycetota; class Acidimicrobiia; order IMCC26256; family BP-133; genus BP-133. The sequence goes on from JAUZEY010000406.1 coordinate 3,309, forward strand.
ACCGCCGGGCCCTCGGCTCGCACCTCCGCCGTCTGGAGGACGGCACCGCCCCCGCCGACGCCGACGACACGCTCGATCCCGAACGGGCCGCCCGGGTCCTCCCCCGCCTGCGCGAACTCCT
>JAUZEY010000420.1 GCA_030838785.1 Actinomycetota bacterium
GACAGCCCGTCCATGGCGAAGGAGGCGGCGGTGACGGCCTGGGTCGCCTCCTCGACCACGGAGCGGCCGGCGTCGGTGATCTCGGCCAGAGTGGTGCGGCGGTCGGTGGGGTGGGCCACCCGGCGGATGAAGCCCTGGGCCTCGAGCCGGTCGACGATGTTGGTCACCGACGTGGGATGGATCATGAGCCGCTCGCCCATCTTCCCCAGCGGTAGCGACCCCTTGCGGGAGAACTGCAGGAGCACCAGCGCCTCGTAGCGGGCGAAGGTGAGCTCGAACGGGCGGAGGACTTCGTCGACCGACCCGAGGACGATCTGCTGGACCCGCATGACAGCGGTGGCGGCGGCCATGGCGTCGCCCCGGCCCCACCGGCCTTCCCAGTGGCGCCGGGCCTCGTCGATCGGGTCGAAGGGCAGCTTGCGCATCACACCCATCTCTTCAGGGTACATCCTTTACGTCAGGATGCTAGGTGGACAGATAATAGGACCTCCGAGTAATATTGCCGACATGGTTGAACGGAATCCCCTCCACGTTCCCGTCCACCCGGTGCGCTTCGTCACGGCCGCCAGCCTGTTCGACGGCCACGATGCCTCGATCAACATCATGCGGCGCATCCTCCAGTCGCAGGGCGCCGAGGTGATCCACCTCGGCCATAACCGCTCCGTCGACGAGGTGCTGACCGCCTGCCTCCAGGAGGACGTGCAGGGCGTGGCGGTGTCGTCGTATCAGGGCGGCCACGTCGAGTACTTCAAGTATCTGGTCGACCAGCTCCGGGCCCGGGGCGCCGGCGACGTGAAGGTCTACGGCGGGGGCGGCGGCACGATCGTGGCCAAGGAGATCGCCGAGCTGGAGGCCTACGGGGTGGAGAAGATCTTCTCCCCCGAGGACGGGCAGCGTCTCGGCCTGGCCGGGATGATCAACACGATGATCGCCACCTGCGACGTCGACCCGACCGGCGGACCGACGGGAGTGCCGGCGCTGGAGGACGTCCTGGCCGGCGACCAGCGGGCGCTGGCCCGGCTGATCACCGTGCTCGAAGCCGCGGCGCTGGGGGAGGACAAGCTCGAAGAGCTGCGGCGGGCGGCCTCGGGGCGGACGGTGCCCGTCCTCGGCATCACCGGCACCGGCGGCTCGGGGAAGTCGTCGCTGACCGACGAGCTGCTGCGGCGGCTGCGGCTCGACCAGGAGGACAAGCTCCGGGTCGCCGTCATCGCCGTCGACCCCACCCGGCGGAAGGGCGGCGGCGCCCTCCTCGGCGACCGCATCCGGATGAACACCCTCGACTCGGGCCAGGTCTACTTCCGGTCGCTGGCCACCCGGGGGGCCAAGGAGCTCCCCGAGGCTCTCGACGACATCATCGGCGCGGCGAAGGCGGCCGGGTTCGACCTCGTGATCGTGGAGACGCCGGGCATCGGGCAGGGCGACGCGGCCATCGTCCCCCACGTCGACGTCCCCATCTACGTCATGACGCCGGAGTTCGGCGCCGCCTCCCAGCTCGAGAAGATCGACATGCTCGACTTCGCCGAGGCCGTCGTCATCAACAAGTTCGACCGGCGCGGCGCCGACGACGCGCTGCGCGACGTGCGGCGCCAGATGGTCCGCAACCGGGAGGCGTTCTCGGCCAAGCCGGACGAGATGCCGGTGTTCGGCACGGTGGCGTCCCGCTTTCACGACGACGGTGTGACCGCCCTCTACCAGCACCTGCGGGGACTGCTGACCGACAAGGGCCTCCGGCTGGCGACGGAAGGCGCCCTGGCGCCGGTCGAGGGCCGGGTGAGCTCGGCCGTCTCGCCCATCGTGCCCCCGGCCCGGGGCCGGTACCTGGCCGAGATCGCCGCCGGCATGCGGGACTACCACCGGCGCACCGCCGAGGCGGCGGCCGCCGCCCGGCGCTGCCAGGCGCTGGAGACGGCCAAGGAGCTGATCGCCGCCCGGAGCGACGCCCCGGAATCAACGACCGCCGACCTCGACGCCGCGCTGGCCGAGGCCCGCGAGGCGCTGCCCGCCGACGACCGCAAGCTGCTGGAGGGCTGGCCGGCCGTGGTCGAGCGGTACTCCGGAGACGAGCTGGTGGTGAAGGTGCGGGAACGGGAGCTGCGCACGATCCTCACCCGGGAGTCGCTGTCGGGCTCGAAGATCCCCCGGGTGGCGTTGCCGCGCTACCAGGACCGGGGCGAGCTGCTCCGCTTCCTGCGGGCCGAGAACCTGCCGGGCCACTTCCCCTTCACCGCCGGCGTGTTCTCCTTCAAGCGGGAGGGAGAGGACCCGGCCCGCATGTTCGCCGGCGAGGGCGACCCCTTCCGGACCAACCGCCGGTTCCACTACCTAGCCGAGGGCCACCTGGCCACCCGCCTGTCGACCGCCTTCGATTCGGTCACCCTCTACGGCTTCGACCCCGACGAGCGGCCCGACATCTACGGCAAGGTGGGGACGTCGGGCGTGTCGATCGCCACCCTCGACGACATGAAGGTGCTGTACTCCGGCTTCGACCTCTGCGACCCGACGACGTCGGTGTCGATGACGATCAACGGGCCGGCGCCGACGATCCTGGCCATGTTCCTCAACACGGCCATCGACCAGCGGGTCGACGCCTGCGTCGCCGAGCTCGGCCGGCCCCTGACCGACGAGGAGTTCGCCGGTCTCAAGGCCGACACGCTGGCCAACGTGCGGGGGACCGTGCAGGCCGACATCCTCAAGGAGGACCAGGGCCAGAACACCTGCATCTTCTCGACGGAGTTCTCGCTCAAGATGATGGGCGACATCCAGGAGTACTTCATCGAGAAGCAGGTGCGGAACTTCTACTCGGTGTCGATCTCCGGCTACCACATCGCCGAGGCGGGCGCCAACCCCATCTCGCAGCTGGCCTTCACGCTGTCCAACGGCTTCACCTACGTGGAGTCGTATCTGGCCCGGGGCATGGACATCGACGAGTTCGCCCCCAACCTGTCGTTCTTCTTCTCCAACGGGATGGACCCGGAGTACTCCGTCATCGGCCGGGTGGCCCGCCGCATCTGGGCCGTGGCCATGAAGGAGCGCTACGGCGCCAACGAGCGGTCGCAGAAGCTCAAGTACCACGTGCAGACGTCGGGCCGGTCGCTGCACGCCCAGGAGATGGACTTCAACGACATCCGCACGACGCTGCAGGCCCTGATCGCCATCTACGACAACTGCAATTCGCTGCACACCAACGCCTACGACGAGGCCGTCACCACACCCTCGCAGGAATCGGTGCGCCGGGCCATGGCCATCCAGCTCATCATCAACGCCGAGTGGGGCCTGGCCATGAACGAGAACCCCTTGCAGGGCTCGTTCATCATCGACGAGCTGACCGACCTCGTCGAGGAGGCGGTCCTGTTGGAGTTCGAGCGGATCTCGGAGCGGGGCGGCGTCCTCGGGGCCATGGAGTTCGGCTACCAGCGGGGCAAGATCCAGGACGAGTCCATGCTCTACGAGCAGCGCAAGCACGACGGGTCGCTGCCGATCATCGGCGTGAACACCTTCCGGAACCCGTCCGGAGGTGGCGTCCCCGACACGCTGGAGCTGGCCCGGGCCACCGAGGAGGAGAAGCAGTCGCAGCTGACCCGGCTGCGGGACTTCCAGGCCCGCTCCGCCGACGAGCGGCCGGAGGTGCTGGAACGGCTCCGCCAGACCGCCCTCGAGGGCGGCAACTGCTTCGAGGTCCTCATGGACGCCGTGCGGTCCTGCTCGCTGGGCCAGATCACCGAGACCCTGTTCGAGGTCGGGGGCCGCTACCGCCGCAACGTGTGATCAGCCGGCGAAGCGGAAGGTGGCGGGGACGTACCGGAACACGACGCCCCCGGTCTGTGCGATGAAGCACGAGGCGTTGAACGTGTAGTTCCCCGCCGCCATGCTGTGGCCGAAGTGCTGCTGGAGCTGCCATGTCCCGTCCGGCGCCGTCGCCCCGCCGTCTCCGACGAAGGTCTTGCCGGACGGCTGGCGGACCTCGAGGCCGGCGGCATGGTCGGGCCCGGCGCAACCGTCGCCCCGGATCGTGATCGTGGTGGCGTCGCCCTCGGGCTTGGCCGTCACCGAGATGGTCTTCGTCGGGCGGGTGGTCGTCGTTGGCTTCACCGTCGTGATGGTGACCGGCCCGCCGGTCGTGGTGGTGGCCGACCCGGGAGCCGTGGTCGTCGCCGACCCCGGTGGGCCGGTCGTGGTACCCGACGCCGCCGCGCCCACCGCCGCCGCCGTGGTCGCCGTGGCCCCCTGGGGAAGAGTGGTGCCGGCGGCCTGGCCCGGCGCGTCGGCCTTGAACGAGGGCCGCTGGCCGTGGCTGCAGCCGGTCAGGCCCCCAAGGCCGACGAGCGCCAGAACACCGACGATCCTGTGCATGCCCCAATGGTCGCAGTCGCGGCCGATTCCGGCACTATCAGCCGCTTCCGATGGCCTCCTCGAAGGCGGCACGGACGTCGTCGGGAATCGGGACCGACTCTCCGCTGCCGGGCTTCACCGACACGTAGGTCACGGTGCCGGTGCAGACCGGGCGGCCGTCGACGGTGGCCCGGTACTCGAGGTCGAAGGACTTCGTACCGAGGCGGACGGGGGTGACGGCAATGTCGATCTCGTCGTCGAAGCCGGCGGGGCCGGACCAGTCGAGGGTGGCCTTCACCACCATCACGTCGAAGGTGGAGAAGAAGACTTCCTTGGGCGGGAAGCCGAGGTGGTCGCAGAAGCGGGTCATGGCGTCGTCGAAGTAGGCCAGCCAGTGGCCGTGGAAGACGACGCCCTGCTGGTCGACCTCGGCGTACGTCGGCCTGCGTCGATGGGCGAAGGGCCGGTGTGTGGGGGGCACCGTTTCAGCCCCGCAGGGACGCGCCGTGTTCCTTGGCCATGGCGTCGATCAGGCGCTGCCGGAGGCCGCCGACCTCCTCGTCGGTCAGGGTGCGGTCCGGGGCGCGGAAACGGAGCCCGAAGGCGAGGCTCTTCTTGTTCGGACCGAGCGCCTCGGACCGGAAGACGTCGAACAGGCGGATGTCCTCCAGCAGGTCGCCGGCGGTGTGAGCGAGCGTGCGCTGGACGGCGCCGGCCGGCACCGACTCGTCGAGGACGAAGGCCAGGTCGATGTTCGACGCCGGATAGCGCGACGGCGTGGCCGAGCGGCGCTCCTTGCGGCGAGCGTTGAGGAGACGGGACAGGTTGACCTCCAGGGCGGCCACCGGACCGGTCAGACCCATGGTGGCTCGGACGGCGGGGTCGATCTCCCCCACGGCACCCACCGGGCTCCCATCGACGACCATGACCGCCGCCCGCCCGGGGGCGAACCCGGCCGCCTCACCCGGCTCGAGCGACCAGTCGGCCAGGGCCAGCGCCTCGGCCACCGTCTCCAGCCGGCCGACGACGTCGTGGCCGTCGACGGGCCGGTTGGGCTCGTGGGGCAGGTGGAACACCGTCCCGGTCAGGACGACGGCGAGGTGCTCCCGCTCGTCGGGCAGCGTCTGGCCCGCCGGCGGGGGCAGGAAGATGTGGCCGATCTCGAACAGGCCGACGTCGGGCAGGCCGTGACCGGCGTTGAAGGCCGCCGCTTTGAGGAGGCCGGGAAGGACGGCCGTCCGCAGGAGCGACTCCTCGGCCCGCAGCGGGTTCTCCAGCTCGATGCCCTCGGGGGGCAGCCCGGCGGCGGCGAGATCGGCGGGCGACACGAGGGAGAAGGTGTAGGCCTCGGACAGCCCGGTGCCGAGCAGGGCGTCGCGCGCCGTGCGCCGCCCGCGCTGGACGGCGGTGAGCCCGCCCGACGGCTCCCTGGTGCGGGGGAGGGTCCGGGCGATGTTGTTGTAGCCGTGGTGGCGGGCGACCTCCTCGATGAGGTCGATCTCCCGCTCGCAGTCAGGCCGGAAGGTGGGGACGACGTACTCCACGACGCCGCCGTGACCGTCGGCCGTGACGCCCTCGGGGACTGCGAAACCAATCGGCTCCAGGTGGCCCCGGATCGTGGCCGTGGCGAGCTCGGTCCCGAGGACTTCGTTGACCCGGGCGGTGCGCAACGAGACCCTGACCGGCTCGATGGGCGTCGGGTACTCGTCGAGGGCCCCGACGGCGGGCTGGCCGGAGGCCATCTGGCCGAACAGCTCCCAGGCCCGGTCGGCGGCGACGAGGGTGCCGTTGGGGTCGACGCCGCGCTCGAAGCGGGCCGACGACTCCGTCCGCAGGCCGAGGCGCTTGGAGGTGCGCAGGATCCCGTCGCCGGTGAAGTAGGCCGACTCCAGCAGCAGCTCGGTGGTGGCGTCGGAGACCTCGGAGTCGCCTGCGCCCATGACACCGGCGATGGCCTGAGGAACGCGGTTGGCGTCGCAGATCAACAGGTCGGCGGCACTCAGCGTGCGCTCGACGCCGTCGAGCGTCGTGATCTTCTCGCCCTCGCCGGCGAGACGCACGACGATGCCCCGCCCGCCGAGGCGGGCCAGGTCGAAGGCGTGGAGGGGCTGCCCCCGTTCCAGCATCACGTAGTTGGTGACGTCGACCACGTTGGAGATCGGCCGCATGCCGGCCTTGGTGAGCCGCTGCGCCATCCAGCCCGGGGACGGGCCGACGACGACGCGCCCGCACCGGGCGACGTAGCGCGGGCAACGGTCGGCGGCCTCCACGACCAGCGTGGCCGGATCGAGCTCGATGACGTCGAGGGCGGTCGGCGTCGGGAGCGTGAACGGGACCCTGAGGGCGGCGGCCAGGTCGCGGGCCACGCCGGCGATCGACATGGCGTCGGGCCGGTTCGGCGTGATCTCGAGATCGAAGACGATGTCGTCGAGGCCGAGGACGGTGCGGAGGTCCTCCCCCAGCGGCGTGTCGGGCGACAGGATCATGATCCCGCTGTGGTCGTCGGACAGGCCGAGCTCGTCGGGGGCGCACAGCATCCCGTCCGAGAACTGGCCCCGGATCTTGCGCCGCTCCAGCTTGAACCCGCCCGGCAGCTCCGCACCGGGCGGCGCCCAGGGGACGATGTCGCCGACGGCGAAGTTCGACGCTCCGCACACCACACGCCGGGTTTCGCCGTCGCCAGGGTCGATGTCGACCAACAGCAGCTTGTCGGCGTTGGGATGGCGCTCGATGGCGACAACTCGCACGGTGATGACGCCGGAGATGTCGCGGCCCGGAGCGACGATGCCCTCGACGATGAGGCCGATGCTGTTGAGCCGGTC
>JAUZEY010000469.1 GCA_030838785.1 Actinomycetota bacterium
GCGAGCCAGTAACCCGTGCCGGACTGGGCCGGGGCCATGCCGACGATGGGCTGGTTCAGCTTGAGCGCGCCCGTCGAGCCGAAGAAGCGGGCGTCGCCGAAGGCGAAGACACCCCCGTCCGCGGCGGTGAGCCAATACCCCTGGCCGGATCGGGTGGCGGCCATGCCGACGATCGGCCGGTTGAGCCTGATCGCGCCCGTGGAGCCGAAGAAGCCGGCATCGCCGAACCCGAACACCCCGCCGTCGGACGCCACCAGCCAGTAGCCGGAGCCGCTCGGGGTGGCGGCCATGGCCACGATCGGCTGGTTGAGCTTCAACCCGCCGGTCGACCCGAGGAAGGGGGCGCTGCCGAGGCCGAAGACGCCGCCGTCGGCCGCCACCAGCCAGGCCCCCGGGGCTGCCGTCTGGCCCACACCGCCGGCGCCGGTGGCCGCGTCGGCCCGCCGGCCGGCGGGAGCGGCGGGAGCGGTGGTGGCGTCGGCCCGCCGGCCGGCGGGAGCGGTGGTGGCGATCGAGGCCGACATCGTGACCGCGCTGGCCACCGCCGTCGTGGCGGCGATGAGGCCGGCCAGGCGACGACGACCGCGGCGGGGGCGACCGATGGTGCGCATCCTTCTTTCAATTCACCGCCTCGCGGTGCGGTTCCTGCCCGTTTGGGGGATACGTCCCTCCCGCCGCCCGGCCCGGGCAACCGCCCGATTGCGTTTTTGTGGGAATTGTCGGATTGGAACGGTGAGTCGGCGGGTAAAGGAATCGGGCATTCGTTTCTTCATGCGGCCCCGGCACCCGCACCCCCCGTTCTCCGTCGTCACCGAACGCGTGGGTTGGCCGGACCGACCACCATGGGAGGTCCCGTGCTGCGCGAGAGCCTCACCCAGCGGGAATCGGCCGGGACGCAGACGCTCTGCCTGCGCTCCTGCCACAGCCGGTGGATCTTCGACGTGGAGCACCGCCGCTTCCGGCGCCTCCCCGCCGATATCCCGGCCGACATCTCGGGCGGTGCCGACTGGCAGCCGTTCGTGGCCCTGCACGTCGACCCGGCCAGCGGTGCGTTCCGGGTGACGCTCAACGAGGAGCGGACCCGGGTTCTGCGGTCGTGGCTCCACGACGAGCCGTGCCGCCACTGCGGCGAGCAGGCCGACGCCGCCCACACCGGCGAGATCCTGTTGCGTTCCTGACGCCGCCCGGTCCAAGACTTACGACGCCCTCACGCGGCGTCGCGGTCTACTCGTCGGACGATGACGACGACCGCACCCCCGGGCGAGCGCGCCGAGCCCCTGCGGCGCGCCGAACCCGCCCCCGACCGGGGCCCCCGACCACTACCGGCGGCGCCGGCGGCGCTGCCGCCCGACGCCCTCCGCTACCGGCTCAAGTGCCGGCTGCTGGGCCAACCGCTCCACACCGAGCAGCTCGAGGACGAGCGGCTCGGTAAGCCGACGGCACTGGCCGTCTTCGCCTCCGACAACCTGTCGTCGTCGGCGTACGCCACCGAGGAGATCCTCCGGGTCCTGCTCCCGGCGGTGGGCCTGGCCGCGTTCTCCCTGGTGGTCCCGATCACCATCGCCATGCTGGTGGTGCTGGCCTTCCTGATCCTCTCCTACCGGGAGACGATCAAGGCCTACCCGACGGCGGGCGGCGCCTACATGGTGACCCGCGACAACTTCGGGCTCCTCCCGGCCCAGGTGGCCGGCGTGGCCCTGCTCACCGACTACGTGCTGACCGTGGCGGTGTCGGTGGCGGCGGGGACGGCGGCGCTGGTCTCGGCCTTTTCCGCCCTCACGCCCTACACCGTGCCCATCTCGGTCGCCTTCATCCTCCTCATCTCCGTCGGGAACCTGCGGGGGGTGCGGGAATCGGGGCGGATCTTCGCCATCCCGACCTACTTCTTCATCCTCGACATGGTCGCCCTCCTCGGCATCGGCATCGTCAAGATGGCCACCGGGAACCTGCCCCGCCACCCCACCCCGAAGGCGGGGATGCTGCCGCTGGGCCATGGCGGCAGCGGTCTGCTCATGGGCGCGTCCCTCTACGTGGTCATGCACGCCTTCGCCTCCGGTGGCGCGGCGGTGACCGGCGTGGAGGCCATCAGCAACGGCGTCCCGGCCTTCCGGAAGCCGGAGTGGAAGAACGCCCGCACCACGCTCGTGATCATGGGCAGCGCCCTCGGGGTCATGTTCCTCGGCCTGTCGATCCTCGGGGCCCACATGCGGGTGGCGCCCTACGCCGGGGGCACTCCGACCGTCATCTCCCAGATCGGCAAGCTCGTCTACGGCGGCGGCGCCGTCGGGAACATCCTCTTCTACGCCCTCCAGGCGGGCACGATGCTCATCCTCGTCCTGGCCGCCAACACGAGCTTCGCCGACTTCCCCCGGCTGGCGTCGTTCCACGCCGGCGACAACTTCATGCCCCGGCAGCTGACGAAGCGGGGTCACCGCCTCGTGTTCTCCAACGGGATCCTGTTCCTGTCGGCCACCTCCGTCCTCCTGGTCATCGCCACCGGAGCAAAGGTCGACCGGCTGATCCCGCTCTACGCCATCGGCGTCTTCACCTCGTTCACGCTGTCCCAGGCCGGCATGGCCAAGCACCACATCACCCACAAGGAACCGCACTGGCGGAAGGGCCTGCTGGTCAACGGGATCGGGGCGCTCCTGTCCCTGGTGGTGGACATCGTGATCGCCATCACCAAGTTCACCCACGGGGCGTGGATCATCGTGGCGCTCGTCCCCGTCATGGTCGTGTTCCTCGTCCGCCTGGCCCGCCAGTACGAGCTGGAGGCGAGCCAGCTGGAGCACGGCGTGCCGGAGGCGGCCACGGCCCGGGTGCTGCGGCGCCATGTCGTGCTCGTGCTCGTCGACCACCTCGACCTGGCCTCGGCCCGGGCCATCCAGTACGCCCGGGCCCTCTCGCCGGACGAGATGCGGGCCGTCCACTTCGTGATCGACGCCGCCCACGCCGCCAAGCTGGCCGACGAATGGCAGCGCCTCGGGCTGCGGCGCATCCCGCTGGAGCTGGTCGACTGCCCCGACCGGCGCCTCTCCCGCTGCGCGGTCGAGACCGTGGCCCGCGACCTGGCCGACGGCGAGACCGAGGTCAGCGTGCTGATGCCCGACCGCAAGTACCGCGGCTTCTGGCACCGCATCCTCCACGACCGCACGGCCGACACCATCGAGCGCGACGTGTCGCTCCTGCCCCACGCCAACGTCACGACGGTGCCGTTCCACTTCGGTACGAAACGCAAGGCGGCGGTTCTGGCTGTGCCGTTGAGCGAGCCGGTGAACGCCTCGCCGAACGGCACGGCGCCGTCGCGGTCGAGTTGTGTCCCGATCGGCGACGTCCGCTACCGGCAGGCGGTGCGGGTCGAGGGCCGGGTCCGTTCCGTGCGGGTCCAGCCCCGGGCCGAGGTCCCCACCCTGGAGTGCGTCCTCGTCGACGACACCGGGGCGCTCAGCGTCGTGTTCCTCGGCCGGCGGTCGATCGCCGGGATCGACGTCGGTGCCCGCCTCCGGGTCGAGGGCACCGCCGGGGAGAGCCGGGGTCGCCTCGCCCTCCTCAACCCCATCTATGAGCTGATCGGCCCACAGAACGGCACAATGGGCCATGGATGACACGAGGCGCGCTCCGGATCTACCTCGGCGCCGCACCGGGCGTCGGGAAGACCTTCGCCATGTTGGGGGAGGGCCGGCGGCGGGCGGAGCGCGGCACCGACGTGGTGGTGGCCTTCCTCGAGACCCACGGCCGATCCCGCACGGCGGCCCAGCTGGGTGACCTGCCGCTCGTCCGCCGGTGCCGCCTCCAGCAGGGGGGCGTCGAGGTGGAGGAGATGGACCTCGACGCCGTGCTGGCCCGCCGGCCGCAGGTGGCCCTCGTCGACGAGCTGGCCCACACCAACGTCGCCGGCAGCCGCCACCCCAAGCGGTGGCAGGACGTCGAGGAGCTCCTGGACGCCGGCATCGACGTGATCACCACCGTCAACATCGCCCACCTCGAGTCGCTGTCCGACGTGTGCGAGGCCATCACCGGCATCCCCCAGCGCGAAAGCGTGCCCGACGCCGTCGTGCGGGGTGCGGATCAGATCGAGCTCGTCGACATGACCCCCGAGGCGCTGCGGCGGCGCCTGGCCCACGGCAACGTCTACGACCCCGAGACCATCGACGTCGCCCTGGCCAACTACTTCCGGATCGGCAACCTGGCCGCCCTGCGGGAACTGGCCCTGCTGTGGGTCGCCGACCGGGTCGACGAGGCCCTCCAGCGTTACCGGGCGGTGCACGGCATCCGGCGGCCGTGGGAGACCCGGGAGCGGGTCGTCGTGGCGCTGACCGGCGCCCCCGGCGGCGAGGTGCTGATCCGGCGGGCGGCCCGCATGGCCGCCCGGGCCAAGGCCGATCTCGTCGGCGTCCACGTCCACGCCGAGGACGGGCTGCG
>JAUZEY010000474.1 GCA_030838785.1 Actinomycetota bacterium
GACGTCCACACCTTCTGGCCGGTGAGCGACCAGACGTCGCCGTCGCGGACGGCCTTCGTCCGCAGCGCGGCGAGGTCGGAGCCGGCGGCCGGCTCGGAGAAGATCTGGGACCAGATCTCCTCGCCCCGCAGCATCGGCGAGATGTAGCGAACCTTCTGCTCCTCGGTCCCATGGGCCAGCAGCGTCGGCCCGCACATGCCGAGCCCGATGGCGAAGACACCCGTCGGCAGCTCGTAGCGGCCGGCCTCCTGGTCGAAGATGTACTCGTGGCGCGGTGTCCGTCCGGCGCCGCCGTAGCGCTCCGGCCAGCTGAGGCCGGCGTAGCCCGCGTCGTACAGCGAACGCTGAAAGGCCCGGGCGTCGACCACCGCCGCCTCGGCATGATCGGCCCACGGCGAGACGAGACCGCCGATCTGGGCCGGCGCCAGGCCGGCGCCGGCCAGCCACTTCCGCACTTCGGCGCGGAAGCAGGCCTCGTCATGACTCTCGTCCGGGAGTCCCTCCTCTCGGACGAGTTCGACCCGGGGGCTGGGGGGTGTCTCCCAAGAGGTCACGGCTCACCTCTCCCGGCCCGTCCGCTACTCGACCGGCCGACCCAGGTTCTCGAGCGACGCGGCCCGCCGCTTGGCGTCGCGCTCCTGGGCGGCCGCCATCTCCTGGATGGCGATGAGGGCCTCGTCGGCCGTCTTGCCCGTGACGGAGCTGGTCGGCACCCCGCCGAACTTGTAGTCCGGGTCGAGCGCCGGGGCGTTGTCGGGCGGGCGGCGGGCCATGGCCCGGTCGATGGCCGGGGCGAGCTTGGCCGCCCGCTCCTTGGCGAAGAGCTCGTCCCGCTCGAGGATCTCGGGCAGGACCTCCTTGCCGAACAGCTCGAGGGACTCCATGGTCGCCTCGTGGCTGTCGGGGTTGAGCAGGAACATGCACTCGTCGACGCCGGCGGCCTCGTAGCGCTGGCACCAGGCCCGGAGCATGTCGGGCGTGCCGACCGGGCCCCGGTCGGGCCCGTAACCCACGCTGGGGTCGGCCCCGACGGCGCCGGCGTACATGCCCCACAGGTCGGTGTTGCCCGGGGCGTGCATACCGAAGTTGTAGTAGTACATGATTCCGAAGCCGAAGAAGCCGCCGCCCGACACGGCCCCGAGCGCGGCGACGGCCTGCTCCTCGGTGGGGGCGCACATCAGCGGCATCTCGCCGCCGATGGCCAGCATCTTCGGGTTGACCTCGTAGCCCAGCGGGGTGCACTTCTCTTCGAACGTCTCGTAGTACTTGACGACCCGGTCGGTCATGTCCTCCGGGCTCACGAAGGAGAACCCCAGTGCCCCCATGCCGAGTTCGGCGGCGAGGTAGGTCGTGTTGGGGCGGGTACAGGCGAGCCACAGCGGCGGGTGCGGCTTCTGCACCGGCTTGGGAATGACGTTGCGGGCCGGCATGGAGACGTACTTGCCCTCGAGACCGGTGAAGGGCGTCTCGGTCATGCAGCGCAGCGTGGCCCGGGTGGCCTCGTCCCACATGGCCCGCTTCTCGCCCGGGTCGACCCGGAAGCCGTCGAGCTCGGCCACGGTCGAAGCCTCGCCGGTGCCGAACTCCACCCGGCCGTTGGAGACCAGGTCGAGGGTGGAGATGCGCTCCGCCACCCGGAAGGGGTGGTTGATGTTGGGCGGCATGTGCATGATGCCGTGGCCGAGGCGGATGTTCTTCGTCCGCTGGCTGGCGGCGGCCAGGAAGATCTCCGGCGCCGACGAGTGGGAGTACTCCTCCAGGAAGTGGTGCTCGGTGATCCAGACGCAGTGGATGCCGACCTCGTCGGCCAGCTCCACCAGGTCCAGCGCGTCCTGGAAGACCTTCCGTTCCTTGTCTTCGCTCCACGGACGGGGAACGGGGTGCTCCAAGAACAGCGAGATCTTCATGTGTCTCCCCCTGTCAGGACGACGTCTCGACGACGGTCCGGCGCAGGGCCGAGTTTCGCGCATCGCGTATCCTGGATGCAAGATTCACGCGGACGGGATAGTGTTCGCGGGAGGGGGAGGCAGGTGAACCTCCCGAGTGACCAGGGGGAGGCGCTGACGTGAGCGGGATGGCTGACTTCGATCGGGTGGCGGCCGACGTCCGGAACTGGGGCCGGTGGGGCGACGCCGACGAGCTCGGGACGTTGAACCTCATCACCGACGAGAAGGTGCGGGAAGCGGCGAGCCTGGTGCGGGCGGGGAAAGTGTTCCCGCTCGGCATCGCCTTGGGCGCCGACGGGCCCATGGGGATGTTCAAGTTCCGTACCAACCCCATCCATCTGATGACCGTCGACGGCGGCGATGCCACCGCCTTCGCCGAGTACGCCCGGAAATGGACCGGCAACCCCACAGCCCAGACCCTGGCCGGCATCTTCGACGCCAGCCGGTTCCGGTTCAACGACGACTACATCATGATGCCGCTCCAGGCCGGCACGCAGTGGGACGCGCTGTCCCACGCCTACTACGACGGCCAGCTCTACAACGGGTTCTCCTCCGACTGCGTCACCAGTCAGGGCGCGGTGCACTGCGGCATCGACAAGGTCGACGTGAAGGGGATCGTCTCCCGGGGCGTGCTGCTCGACGTCGTCCGCCACCGGGGCGCGGCCACGGCGCTGGACCACGGGCAGCAGATCACCCCCGCCGAGCTCGACCAGGTGGCCCGGGCCCAGGGCGTCACCATCGGGACCGGCGACATCCTCCTCATCCGGACGGGGTGGTGGAACAAGTTCATGGAGACCGCCAACCCGGGCGAGATGGTGGCCGGGCTGAACTGGGAGTGCGCCGCCTGGCTCCACGACCTCGAGGTCGCCGCCGTCGCCTGCGACAACATCGCCGTCGAGGATCTCGAGTCGGGCGTGGAGGGCATGTTCCTGCCGCTGCACTGCCTGTGCCTGCGGGACATGGGCCTGATGCTCGGCGAGTACTGGGACATGACGGCGCTGGCCGCCGACTGCGCCGCCGACGGCGTCTACGAGTTCCAACTCGTCGCTCCCCCGCTGCGGGTGACCGGCGGGGTGGGCTCCCCCCTCAACCCGATCGCCATGAAGTGATTCGGAGAGGGCGGACCGCATGAGTGATCTCTGGCGCTACGACGGCAAGCGGGTCGTCGTCACCGGCTGTGCCTCCGGCATGGGCCAGGCGGCGGCCAAGGAACTGATCGAGCTCGGCGCCACCGTGGTGGGCCTCGACATCGCCGAGCCCACCGTGGCGGTGAAGGAGTTCCACCGGTTGGATCTGTCCGACCCCGACTCGATCGACACGGTGGCGGCCGCCATAGGCGGGCCGGTCCACGCCCTGTTCAACATCGCCGGGATCTCGTCCGGCGCCGCCCCGCCGTTGAAGGTGGTCGAGGTCAACTTCCTCGGCACCCGCCGCCTGACCGAGGCGCTGCTCCCGTTCATGGAGGCCGGTGGCTCGATCGCCGCCGTGTCGTCACTGGCCGCCGCGGCCTACGGCGCCAACATCCCCACGGTGCAGGATTTCCTGGCCGCGTCCGACTTCGCCGCCGGGCGGGCCTGGTGCGAGGCCCACCCCGACGAGCTCGTCGGCGGCGGCTACGGCTTCGCCAAGCAGGCGATCATCGTCTACACGATGATGTCCGGGGTGGCGCTGGGCGCCCGGGGCATCCGCATCAACTGCATCGGCCCCACCGTGACCGACACGCCGTTCCTGGCCGACACGATCAAGACCTACGGCGAGGGCTTCATCGACGCCTTCCCCAAGCCGCTCGGCCGGGTATCGCAACCGGAGGAGCAGGCCCGCGTCCTCATCTTCCTCAACAGCGACGCCGCCAGCTACGTAACCGGCCAGGTCCTGTGGACCGACGGCGGCTTCATGGGCGGCGTGGCCACCGGCCTGATCAAGACGGGCTGAAACTTCCGGGGACACCCCGGACCCCAGGCGCCTCCGACCCCTACAGCTCGTCGTCTCCCGGCAGCAGGCCGATCAGCAGCCGCCACACCGCCGTCGGCGTGACCGCGGTCAGCTCCGTTCCGCTTCCGGCCCGCCCGACGAGGAGCAACGTCCCGTCCCGGTTCTCGACGATCTCCACCGAGCGACCCCGGGGACTGGCGGCCGCCCCCCAGCTCGTCGTGACCCGCCAGTGCCGACGGGGTCCGTCCCGGAGGGCCACGATGGCGTCGACCCAGGCGCCGGGAACGGCGGGGCCGAGGTGGCGTCGCACGTCCTCGGCCGAGCCGACCAGCCCCGTGACCGCCGCTTCCAGCAGACCCGGATCCACCTTCAGTGACCCGGCCAGCGCGACGGCGCCGGGACGGGGACCGAGCCCGACGACGCCGGCGATGCGGGCGACCAGGAACGAGGTGCCGAAGGACAGGATCTCGTCCAGCCCGTCCTCCCCCGGCACGGCGAGGACCGTCACGTCCGGGGTGATCCACCCGGGGCTTTCCGCCACCGGACCCGGGCCGAGGTGATCGAAGGCGATGCGCACGAGCGGGTCGGCCACGGCGGCGGCGATCGGCACCAGCATGTCGTGGAGGCCGGTCGGTCCGAGCATCCCGGCGGCGCGCAGGGCCTTGACGGAGG
>JAUZEY010000494.1 GCA_030838785.1 Actinomycetota bacterium
CCCTCGGCCGACGCGCTGGCCACCGCCCTGGCCGCCGCCCTCGCCGCCGGCCGCCCGGCCGGCCGCTTGCGGGTCGAAGTGGATCCGCTGCGGGTCTGACGGCGGGGCGGGCCCCGGGCGGCCGGTAGTCTCACCCGCCATGGCCACGTTCCCCATCCGGGTCTTCGGCGACCTCGGTCTCAAGCAGCGCTGCCCGGACGTCACCGAGTTCGACGGGGCGCTGGCCCGGCTGGCCGACGACATGATCGAGACCATGTACGCCGCCCCCGGCGTCGGGCTGGCCGCCAACCAGGTGGGCGTGCAGAAGCGGTTCTTCGTCTACGACGCCGGCGACGGCCCGTTCACCGTCGTCAACCCGACGATCGTGGAGACCTCGGAGTCGTGGGAGTACGAGGAGGGCTGCCTGTCCGTCCCGGGGCTGTACTTCCCGATCGTCCGCCCCCGGTGCGTCACCCTCAAGGGCTTCGACCTCGACGGCAAGGAGTTCACCCGCGAGGGGCAGGACCTGCTCGGCCGTATCTTCCTCCACGAGACCGACCACCTCGACGGGTTCCTCCTCGTCGACCGCCTCGAGCCCGACCTGCGCAAGGAGGCCATGCGGATCCTGCGCTCGGGCGGCACCGGTGGTGAGGTGCGGCGGTTGGGGAGGCCGGAGGGCGGCGACAGCCCGCCGCCGCAACCCGAGTAGGGATCGGCTCGCGATGCGGCTCGTCTTCCTCGGTAGCCCGCCCGAAGCGCAGGGGGCCCTCCGGGCCCTGCACGAGGCGGGCCACGAGATCGCCCTCGTCGTCACCCAGCCCGACCGCAAGCGGGGCCGGGGCGGCGACCTCGTCCCGAGCCCGGTCAAGCGCACGGCCACGGAGCTCGGCCTCACGATCGTCACGCCCGAGCGGTGCAAGGAGTCGCTGGACGACATCGCCGGGAGCGGCGCCGAGCTGGGCGTGGTGGTGGCCTTCGGCCAGCTGATCCCCCCGTCGGTGCTCGCCGCCCTGCCGTCGGGCTACGTCAACGTCCACTTCTCGCTCCTGCCCCGGTGGCGGGGGGCGGCGCCGGTGGAGCGGGCCATGCTGGCCGGCGACGAGGAGACGGGCGTCTGCCTCATGCTGCTCGAAGCCGGGCTCGACACCGGCCCGGTCTACGCCTGCCGCACGATCCCGATCACGCCCGACGACACCGCCGGCGACCTCCGCCACCGCCTCGCCGACCTCGGAACCGAGCTGCTCCTGGCCGAGATCGACTCGATCCCCGGCCGCGCCCCGACGCCGCAGGAGGGCGAGGAGACGTACGCCGCCAAGCTGTCGGTCGAGGAGTTCGCCGTCGACTGGACCCGCCCGGCCGCCGAGCTGGCCCGCCTCGTCATGGCCGGCAACCCGAAGCCGGGCGCGTGGACGACGGCCAAGGGCGCCCGCCTCAAGCTGCTCCGGGCCCGGGCCGAGGACGACGTCACCAACGATGCTGCCGACAGGCCCGAGCCCGGCACCCTGGTCGGACCGGCGCGGGTCGCCACCGGCTCCGGCGTCCTCGTGCTGGGCGAGGTGCAGCCCGAGGGCAAGGCCGCCATGTCCGCCTCCGCCTGGGCCGCCGGCTTCCGCGGCGACCGCCTCGGCGCTTGACCCCAGGCCCGCCCCGCCCCGGCGGAACGGGCGCCCGCGGGTCGGGCCGCTCTGGCGGCAGTGCGACGCGTCGTGGAGGCCGGTCGGGCCCCAACGCCGCTCCCCCCGGGACGGCGGCCCGGGCGGTGGCGGTCGAGGCGCTCACGCTGGTCGAGGCCGGGGGCTACTCCAACCTCGTGTTGCCCGGGCTGCTGCGGACGTCGGGGCTCGACCAGCGCGATCGGGCGCTGGTCACCGACCTCGTCTACGGCACGCTGCGCCAGCAGGGGAGGGCCGATCATCTGCTGGCCCGGGCATCGCACCGACCGCTCCCTGAGCTCGACCCCCCGGTGCGGGCCGCGCTGCGGGTCGGCACCTACCAGCTCCTGTCCGGTGTCGCCCCCCACGCCGCCGTCGGCGCCACGGTCGGGGCGCTGGCCGGGTGGTCCTCACCGGCGTCGGTCCGGCGGGCCGCGCCCTACGCCAACGCCGTCCTCCGCCGGGTCGCCGAGCTCGGGCCCGACTGGCCCTGGCCCGCGGGCGACGACCCCGGGGCAGTGGCGGTGCGCACCTCCCACCCCCGCTGGATCGTCGAGCTCCTCCGGCGCGACCTCGGCGACGACGCCGAAGCCGTCCTGGCCTCGGCCAACGAGCCCCCCGCCGTCACCCTGCGCCCCAACCCCCTGCGCACCACCCCCGAAGCCCTGGCCGCCGAACTCGCCGGCTCCGGACGTTCCACCCGCTCCGACGGGCTGACGGAGGCCGGAAGGGTCCGGGCGTCCGGCGACGGCGTGCAGGTCGAGGCCGGGCGGCTCGTGCCGAGCGCCCTCCTCGTCCGGGGCGTGGGCGATCTGGCCCGGCTCCCGGCGGTGGCGGAGGGCCGGGCCACCCCCCAGGACCAGGCCAGCCAGGCCGTGGCCGCCGCGATCGGGGCTCGCCCGGGGGAGCGCATCCTCGACCTGGCGGCCGCTCCCGGGGGCAAGGCCACCGCCATGGCCGAAGGCATGGGCGACGAAGGCCTCGTCGTGGCCGCCGACCTCCGCCCCCGGCGGGCCGCCCGGGTCCGCGACGCCGCCGTCCGCCTCGGCCTCCGCTCGGTCCAGGTCATCGCCGCCGACGGCCTCGACCTCCCGCTCCGCGGCCCGGACGCCCGAACGGCCCCCGAGGCCGGCGGCCGCGCCGCCCCGATCGGGGAGCTCGGCGCTCGACCTGCCGACGAGGCCGCCGGCCGGTTTGACCGGGTGCTGCTCGACGCGCCCTGCTCGGGACTCGGCGTGCTCCGGCGGCGACCGGAGGCCCGCTGGCGCCTCGACCCATCCGACATCGAACGGGTCGCCGCCCTCCAGCGGGAACTCCTCGCCGCTGCCGTGGCCCGCGTCCAGCCCGGCGGGCTCGTGGCCTACTGCGTCTGCACCCTGACCCGGGAGGAGACCCTCGACATCGACACCTGGGCCGCCGGCGCCTTTCCCGCTCTCACCGCCGTGACCGGCCCGGGCGCACCCTGGCGTCCCCACGGCCGCGGCGCCCTGCTGCTCCCCACCGCCGCCGGCACTGACGGCATGTTCCTGCTCCTGCTCCGGGCGCCCGCGCCGGATCAGCTGCCGGAGCCGGTCAGGTAAGGGTGGCCAGCGGCGTCCGGCCCCCCTCCGACGCCGCTGACCACCGTCCGGCCGACTCCTCGAAACCGGCCAGGAGCCGCGTCACCCGCTCCACCGCCCCGAACGGATCGCTCCCGACCGCCGTCTCGCCCGTCAGGACCAGGCCCGACACGCCGTCGAGGAGGAGGTTGGCGACGTCGTTGGCCTCGGCCACCGTGGACCCGGCGCTCAGGGCCACGCCCGACCGCCCGGTCGCCACCCACACCGGTGTGCCCGCCTCGGCCCCCTCCCGGGCGATCGCCTTCTGGAGGAAGGGAACCTGCTCGATGGGCAGTTCGGCGGCGAGGTGGCCCCGACCGACGACGACCGTGTCGGCGGCGGCGATGATCTCGGCCCGCCGCTCCACCCCGATCCGGCTGTCGATCCGGGCCATCAGCCGGGCGCCGGGCGCCACGCTGGCCCGCAGCTCGCCGACGCCCGCCGCCGACGCGGCGTAGCCCAGCGCGAACTGGTCCACCCCGGCGGCCACGGCGACGTCGACCGCCGTCCGGTCCTTGTCGGTCAGCGCCGGCAACACCGGTGCGGGGTCGAGGACGACGGGCCGGTTGGAGCGCACCCGCCCGCCGGCCACCACGATTGCGGTCGCCCGCCCCTCCTCGACCACGGCCACCCGCAGCACGGCCTCGTCGACCGCCACCGTCGTCCCCGCCTCCAGGGTGGCGAAGAGGACCTCGGGCCGCAGCGACAGCTGGCGCTCCGTCCCCAGGGCCTTTTCCCGCACCAGCCGGACGGGCTGCCCCACCCGGAGGGCGACACCGGTGGCCACGAGGCCGACCCGCACCTGCGCCCCTTCGGTGTCGAGGCAGATCGGGAGGTGGGAGTGGATCCGGGCCGTCCGCAGCGTCTCGTCGAGGTCGCCCAGCGGCACGTGGGAGAGGTTCAGCCGGAGGAGGTCGACACCCTGCGGGGCGAGACTGCGGAGCACCGCCGGGCGCATCGACGCCGGTCCCAACGTGACGACGAGCCGCGTCGACCGTTCCTGCGCCATCTTCCGCCCCCTCCACGACCAAAAGTTCGGGCGTACCTTACGAAAGGATTTCCTGACAGGCAACAGGAACAACCGGAGCAACAGCACTGGCGCTTCAGCCGGGAGTTAGCATCTCCGACGTGCCGCTCTTCGCCAAAGTGCTCACAGTGTCGGACGGAGTCATCGCCGGCACCCGGGAAGACGTCTCGGGCCGGGCCCTCAGCGAACGCCTGGTCTCCGAGGGCTACGTCGTGGTCGAACACCGCATCACCGAAGACGGCGTCGACGCCGTGGCCGAGGCGCTGCGGGCCCTCACCGACGGGTTCGCCGGCCTCGTGCTGACCACCGGGGGGACGGGCTTCGGCCCCCGCGACCTGACCCCCGAGGGCACCCGGGCCGTCATCGAGCGCGAGGCCCCCGGCCTGGCCGAGGCCATGCGGCTCATCAGCCACGGGAAGAACGCCAACGGCATGCTCTCCCGCAGCGTCTGCGGCGCGGTCGGGGAGGCCCTCATCTGCAACCTCCCCGGATCCTCGAAGGGCGCCGTCGAGTGCTTCGAGGCGGTCCTCCCGGCCATCCCCCACGCCCTCGACCTCCTGGCCGGCGGCCGACCACACTGACCCGGCGGCCGGCCCGGAGTGCGGCGCTACCGTGACCCCCCGGGACGGGAGGGAGCAGCGGGTGCTGAGCGACGAGGCGGCCATGGCCGAGGCGGTGGCACAGGGCCAGCGCGGCCGCCTCACCGCCGCCCCGAATCCCTGGGTCGGCTGCGTCATCGTCGACTCCGAGGGGCAGGTCGTCGGCCGGGGTTTCCATGCGCTGGCCGGCGAGCCCCACGCCGAGGTCCACGCCCTCCGGGAGGCGGCCGAGCGGGCCCGGGGGGCCACGGCCTACGTCACGCTCGAGCCCTGCGCCCACCAGGGGCGGACGCCGCCCTGCGCCCCCGCCCTCGTCGAGGCCGGCGTACGCCGGGTCGTCGTCGCCGTCCTCGACCCCGACGAGCGGGTGGCCGGCCGCGGGGTCGAGATCCTGCGAGCGGCAGGCGTCGCGGTCGAGGTCGGCGTCGGCGCCGAGGCCGCGGCCCGTTTCCTCGCCCCTTATCTCCACCATCGCCGCACCGGGCGCCCCCTGTGCCTGCTCAAGACCGCCGCCTCGCTCGACGGCCGCACCGCCGCCGCCGACGGCACCTCCCAGTGGATCACCGGCTCCGAGGCCCGGGCCGACGCCCACCGCCTCCGGGCCGAATCCGGCGCGGTCGTGATCGGCGCCGGGACGGCCCTGGCCGACCACCCGTCCCTCACCTTCCGGAACCTCGACTTCGGGGACGGGCCCATCCCGCCCCAGCCCCTCCGGGTGCTCGTCGACGCCGCCGGGCGGGTCCCGCCCATCGGGCCGCTCTTCGACCCGGTCCTGGCACCCACGCTGGTGATCACCACGGCGGCGGCCGACCCCGAAACCAGGGCCGCCTGGACGGCGGCCGGCGCCGAGGTGGAGGAGGTCGCCGCCGCCCCGGGCGCGTCTCCCTTTCCCACCGCCCCGTCGGCCCCGGTCGGACCGGCCGTCGACCTCGCCGCCGCCCTCGAGCTCCTCGGGCGGCGGGGCATTCTCCAGGCCATGGTGGAAGGCGGCGCCACCCTCCACGGCGCCCTGCTCCGGGCCGGCCTGGCCGACCGCCTCGTCGTCTACACCGGCGGGGTCGTGCTCGGGTCGGAGGGCATTCCGCTGTTCGTCGGGCCGGGTCCGGGCACCCTCCAGGAGGCCTCCCGCTGGCGGCTGACCGGCGTCCGGGCCCTCGGCGGCGACGCCCGCCTCGACTGGGAGCCGGCGGAACCGGGAGACTTGGGAGGTTCACCTGCCTCCCCTGAGGACCACTCGGGGAATTCACCTGCCTCCTGAGGGACACTGATTCGCAAATGTTCACCGGCCTCGTCGAGGAGCTCGGCACCGTGCGGGCGGTCATCGCCAACGCTGCCCTTGGCGGCTCCCGCCGCCATGATCGGGGGGACACCACCCGGCCCCCGGACGGAGCGCGCCTCGAGATCGAGGCCGTCACCGTCCTCGACGACGCCGTCCTCGGCGCCTCCATCGCCGTCAACGGCTGCTGCCTCACGGCTGTCGAGCTCGGCGACGGGTGGTGGGGGGCCGACGTCGTGGAGGAGACGCTGCGCCGCACCTCCCTCGGCGCCCTCGCCGCCGGTGACCGCGTGAACCTGGAGCGGCCCGTCCGCCTGTCCGACCGGCTCGGAGGTCACATCGTCCAGGGCCATGTCGACGGCGTCGGCGAGATCGCCGAGCGGGAGGTCCTGGCCGACGGCTCGACCCGGGTCGTGGTCTCAGCCGGGGAGGAAGTCCTCCGCTACGTGGTGGAGAAGGGCTCGATCGCCGTGGACGGCGTCAGCCTCACCGTGGCGGGCGTTGACACTGCCTCCTCCGGGTGGGGGACCTTCGAATTCGCCCTGATCCCCCACACCGCTACCGTGACCACCCTCGGGATCAAAGGTCCGGGCTCCCCGGTGAACCTCGAGGTCGACCTGGTGGCCAAGTACGTCGAGCGCCTGATGCGAGCCTGAGGAGAGAGGGTCAAAACGATGCCGTTCGCGCCCATCGACGAGGCGGTCGCCGCCATCGCCCGGGGGGAGTTTGTCGTCGTCGTCGACGACGCCGACCGGGAGAACGAGGGCGACCTCATCATCGCCGCCGACAGGATCACGCCCGAGGGCATCGCCTTCATGGTGCGCCACACGAGCGGCGTGATCTGCCTCCCGGTCGTCGGGGCCCGCCTCGACGAGCTCCGCATCCCGCTGATGGTGGCCGACAACACCGAGTCCCAGCGCACCGCCTTCACCGTGTCGGTGGATGCCAAGACCGGCACCAGCACCGGCATCTCGGCTGCCGACCGGGCCGCCACCATCAAGGCCCTGATCGATCGGAACACCGGCCCGGATGACTTCAACCGGCCGGGCCACATCTTCCCCCTCCGTTACCGGGAGGGTGGCGTCCTCAAGCGGGCCGGCCACACCGAGGCCGGCGTCGACCTCTCCCGGCTGGCCGGCCTCTACCCGGCCGCCGTGCTGTGCGAGATCGTCAACGACGACGCCTCGGGAACCATGGCCCGCCTCCCCGATCTGGAGCGGTTTGCTGCTGAGCATGGCCTCGTGATGATCTCGATCGCCGACCTCGTCCGCTACCGCCGCCAGCGGGAGAAGCTCGTTCGCCGGGTGTCAGAGGCCCGCATTCCCAGCCCCTTCGGCGACTTCACCGCCTACGCCTATCAGTCGATGATCGACGGCACGGAGCACATCGCCATGGTGCGGGGCGAGGTCTCCGGCGCCGAGAACGTCCTCGTCCGGGTGCACTCCGAATGCCTCACCGGCGACGTCTTCGCCTCCAAGCGCTGCGACTGCGGCACGCAGCTCCAGCTGGCCATGCAACAGATCGCCGAGGAGGGGCGGGGTGCGATCGTCTACCTCCGGGGCCACGAGGGCCGGGGCATCGGCATCGCCCACAAGCTCCGGGCCTACCAGCTCCAGGAGCAGGGCCGCGACACGGTGGAGGCCAACCTGGAGCTCGGCTTCGCCGCCG
>JAUZEY010000529.1 GCA_030838785.1 Actinomycetota bacterium
ACCTCGGAGCACGTGTGTCCGGCCGTCCCCTGCCGGAGGAAGAGGTAGATCTCCCGCCGCGTCGGGTCGCCGAAGGCGTTGGCCAGGGCCGACACCGCGGCACTGAACTCGTCGGCGGAGAACGCAGGCTCGGCCTTCTTCTTCCGCATCTCGACGGGCTCCGGCGACCGGAGAGGCGATCGACCCACATGGGTATTCTACTGGCTCCGTAGTGAAAATTCGCCGAAGGAGCCCTGTGCCCACCGAGTCGTCCGTGATCGAGGCCCTGCAGCCGGTGCAGGACCCGGAGCTCAACCGCTCGGTCGTCGATCTCCAGATGGTGAAATCGGTCTCCGTCAACGACCACCTCGTCCGGGTCACGGTGGCCATGCCGTCGCCCGAATACCCCCTCCGCACCGAGCTCCGCGACCGGGTCCAGGCCGCCGTCTCGGCCGTCCCCGGGGTCGGCTCGGTGGCCGTCGACCTGGCGGTGATGAGCGAAGACGAGCAGAAGGCCCTGGTCGCCCGGCTCCAGCCGGCCGGCGACGGCGGCGCCCGGGAGAACCCCTTCCTCACCGCCCGCACCCGGGTGCTGGCGGTGGCGTCGGGGAAGGGCGGCGTCGGCAAGTCGTCCGTCACCACCAACCTGTCGATCGCCCTGGCCCAGGCGGGGTACTCCGTGGCCGCCGTCGACGCCGACGTGTGGGGCTTCTCGATGCCCCGGATGCTGGGGATCGATCGCCCCCCGGTGGTCATCGACACCCTGATCGTGCCGCCCTCGGCCCACGGCGTGAAGCTGGTGTCGATGGGCTTCTTCGCCCGGGAGGACCAGCCCGTCATCTGGCGGGGGCCCATGCTCCACAAGGCCCTGGAGCAGTTCCTGACCGACGTGTGGTGGGGGGAGCCCCAGTTCCTCGTGGTCGACATGCCGCCGGGAACGGGCGACGTCGCCCTGTCGATGGCCCAGTTCCTCCCCCGGGCGGAGGTCGTGGTCGTCACCACGCCGCAGCCGGCGGCCCAGAAGGTGGCCCAGCGGGCCGCCTACATGGCCCAGAAGGTCAACCTCACCGTCACCGGCGTGATCGAGAACATGTCGTGGTTCCGGGCCGACGACGGCAAGGCGTACGAGATCTTCGGGTCCGGCGGCGGCCGGGAGCTGGCCGACACCCTCGGCGTGCCGCTTCTCGGCCAGGTCCCGTTGGTCCCCGAGCTACGGGAGGGCGGCGACGTCGGCCGGCCGATCATGGTGTCGGACCCCGACAGCGAGGCGTCGAAGGTCTTCACCGAGATCGCCCGCCGCCTCTACGAGGACCTCGCGCCCCGGCGCGTCTACCGGTCCGAGTTGAAGATCATCTAAGGCGCGGGCCGGCCGCTCCGCCGGCCTCCGGGCCTTTAGCATGGGCGACCGTGGTCGACCTCGTCCTCGCCTACCTCCGCTACGACCCGCTGGTCCGGATCCACCTCGGCCCGCTGTCGGTCTCGCCCCACGGCATGGGCATCGCCGTCGGGTTCCTCCTCGGCTCCTACTTCTTCCTCGGCTGGTGCCGGAAGGCCGGGCTGACCGACGACCAGGTGTACTCACTGGTCAACCGGGCCGCCATCGGGTCGATCATCGGGGCCCGGGTGGCCTACGTGATCAACCACCCCGGCGACTTCAACAACCCGCTGGAGATCTTCGCCGTGTGGAAGGGCGGCATCTCGCTCCTCGGCGGGATCGGCGGAGCTGTCCTGGCCGGGGCGCCGAAGATGCGCTCCGAGGGGCTGTCGTTCTGGAAGGTCATGGACATGGCCGTCCCCTGCGTGACGATGGGGATCATCGTCGGCCGGGTCGGCGACCTGATCATCGCCGACCACCTCGGGAAGCCCACCCACTTCTTCCTCGGCTACGTCTGCCCCAGCCACGTCACCGGGTCGCCGTGCCTCGCCCCCATCGGCCAGGCGGTCCACCAGCCCGCCCTCTACGACTTCGTGTCGGCCATCTTCCTGCTCCTGTTGCTGCTCCGGCTCCGGCGGACGCCGCGCTACGACGGGTTCCTGACCCTGGTCTTCGGCGCCTGGTACGGCACCGGCCGGTTCATGGAGGACTTCTTCCGCATCGACGTGACCCACGGCACGGGCCTGACCGGCAGCCAGTGGACGGCGCTGACCGTGACCAGCCTCTGCCTCTTCTGCCTGCTCAAGCTGCGGGACACGCCCTGGAAGAGCGGGCGGGGCGCCTTCGTCTCGATACCGGCTCGTCACCGACCGCCTGAGGAGCCGCTGCCCCCTGAGGGGCCCGGGGAACATCCCGAGGAACAACCCGTTCCCGGTCCGGATCAATCCTCGGAAGACGCCGAGTAGAGTGCGGCCCGCACTCAGCGGCGGGCACGGAGGCTCGGGGGCCTCACCAGCCCCTTCTCTAGGAAGGCTCGGGAGCCTCACCAGCCCCCCTCTTTAGGAAGGCAGCGCGGTCATGGAAGTCAGAATCGGCGTGGTCTACTCGGCCAAGGAGCTCTCGGTGGAGCTCGACGGCAAGGCCGACGAGGTCGTGGGGGCGATCGAGGATGCGCTCAAGGGCGGGGCGCCCGTCATCTGGCTGACTGACAAGAAGGGCCGGCGGGTGGGCGTTCCGTCCGACAAGGTGGCCTACATCGAGGTCGCCGAGGAGGACGCCGCCAAGCGGGTCGGCTTCGGCCCCGGCCCCGGCTGAGCCTGACGAGGAGGCACCATCGCCGTCCTTCAGGCGCCGGACCTGCTCGGGCGCCGGCTGCTGTTCTTCACCGGTAAGGGCGGGGTCGGCAAGAGCACGGTCTCGGCGGCCATGGCCCTTCTCGCCGCCCAGCAGGGCCGGCAGGTGCTGCTCGTCTCGGCCGACGGGCGGGGCGACATCGCCGCCTTCTTCGAGAAGCGCCCGGTCGGCTTCCGGCCCGAGGTGGTGTTCCCCGGGCTGTCGGCCATGGCCATGGACACCGAGGCGTCGCTCCAGGAGTACCTGCGGCTGAACCTCCGGATCCCCCTGCCCGGCCGGGTTGGCCCGCTGGCCAAGATGTTCGACTTCGTGGCCAACGCCGCCCCCGGGGTGAAGGAGATCCTGACCGTCGGGAAGATCTGCTGGGAGGTACGGGAGGCGATCGAGGGCCGGGCGAAGTGGGACCTCGTCGTCGTCGACGCCGCCGCCACCGGGCACATCGTGGCCCAGCTCGGCGCTCCCCAGGCGATCGAGGAGCTCGTCACCGTCGGGCCGGTCAAGACGCAGACCGGCTGGATGGGCGACCTCCTCGCCGACCCGGCGGTGACGGCCCTCAACGTGGTCACCACCCCGGAGGAGATGCCGGTCCACGAGACGATCGAGCT
This sequence comes from Actinomycetota bacterium, assembly GCA_030838785.1. Lineage (GTDB taxonomy): Bacteria > Actinomycetota > Acidimicrobiia > IMCC26256 > BP-133 > BP-133. The sequence continues at coordinate 3,313 of JAUZEY010000529.1, forward strand.
GGTCGGGAAGGTCCGCCAGACGCTGCCCGTCCCCCTCGGGGCCGTGGTGGTGAACCGGGTGCTGCCGGAGCTGTTCACCCACGCCGACGAGGTCGCCTTCGAGGCCCTGCGCCAGCCGGCGGCGGTGGCCGCCCTGGGCGGGGTGGTCGGCCCCGGCATCGGTGACGTCCTCACCGCCGCCGACCTCGCCGTCACCCTCCGGCGGACCCGGGCCCAACACCTCACCCGACTCCGGGGAGCCGTCGAGCTGCCCCTGCTGTACCTGCCGGAGCTGTTCATCCGGGCCCAGGGCATGCGGGTCACCCGCATGGTGGCCGACTCGCTGGGGGAGGAGCTGGGCCTGTGACGCCGGGTCCGAATTCGGGGGGGCAGGTGAAGCGCCCGAGCCTCGACCGGCTCCTGGCCACCAAGTCGATCGCCATCTTCTGCGGCCCCGGCGGCGTCGGGAAGACGTCGGTGGCGGCGGCCTCGGCGGCGGTGGCCGCCGCCCGTCTCGGCGGCAAGGTCCTCGTGGTCACCGTCGACCCCGCCAAGCGGCTGGCCGACGCCCTCGGCCTGTCCGCCCTCGGCAACCTGGAGCGGCCCGTCCCCGCCGAGCGGCTCAAGGCCGCCGGTCTCGAGGTCCGGGACGCTGCCCCTTCCGGGGGACACCCCCCTACCCCGGGCCTGTGGGCGGCGATGCTCGACACCAAGCAGAGCTGGGACGACCTCGTTCTCCGCCACGCCCGGGACGAGGAGACGGCCTACCGGATCCTCGAGAACCGGCTGTACCACAACATCACGGCCCGGTTCGTCCAGAGCCACGACTACATCGCCATGGAGCGGCTGCACGAGATCCACGCCGAGGGCGGCTACGACCTGATCGTGGTCGACACCCCGCCGACCAGGAACGCACTCGACTTCCTCGAGGCCCCGGAGCGGATGGCCGACTTCTTCGGCAGCCGCCTGCTGCGGTGGCTGACGATGCCCTATCGCGTCGGCGGCAAGCGGGGGGCCCGGATGGTCAACCTGGCCAGCAAGCCCTTCTACCAGGTGGCCGACCGGATCCTCGGCGGCCAGTTCCTCGAGGACATCGGCGAGTTCTTCCTCAACTTCCAGACCATGTACGAGGGTTTCGTGACCCGGGCCCGGTCGGTGGAGGCCCTCCTCCACGACCGGCGCACCACGTTCGTGGTGGTCTCGACGCTCGAGGCGGCGCCGCTGCGGGAGGCCGAGTTCTTCATCTCCGAGCTGTCGGCCCGCAAGCTGCACCTCGGCGCCGTCGTCCTCAACAAGACGCTGCCCGACTACTTCCTCGGCGAAGCGGGCGACGCCGCCGCCCGGGCCCTGGTGGCCGACCCCGGCCCCGCAGTGGAAGCGGCGGCGGGCGCGGTCCCGGGACTCGACCCGGCCACGGCCGCCCGGGTGCTGGCCACGATCGGCGAGTCGTTCCTCAACTTCGAGGTGGCGGCCAAGCGGGAGGCGGAGCTGCGGGGCGAGCTGGGCCGCCTGCCGGCGCCGGTGCTGCGGGTGCCGGCCTTCGAGGAGGACATCCACGACCTGCGGGGCCTGGCCCGCCTCGGGGAGTGCCTGTTCGCATGAGGGCGCGACAATGCTGGCTATGGCGGGCGGCACGATCTTCTGGGACGTCGACACGCAGGCCGACTTCATGCTCCCGTCCGGCGCGCTGTCGGTCCCGCGGGCCGAGACCATCCGGCCCAACCTCGGGCGCCTGACGGCTGCCGCCCGGGCGCGACGGCTCACGATCGTTCACACCGCCGACGACCACGACCGCCACGACGCCGAGATCGCCGACAATCCCGACTTCGTCGAGACGTTCCCGGCCCACTGCCTGCGGGGCACGCCCGGCGCGGCCCGGCTGCCGGAGACGGCAGCCCCGGCGGGGGCTCTCGACATCCCGCCCGACGGGAGCGGTGTCGACGTGACGGCCGCCGCCGGGGCGGCGGAGATCGTGCTGCGCAAGAACCGGTTCGACGCCTTCTCCAATCCGGCCGCCGCCCCCCTGCTGCGGGCCCTCGCGCCCGACCAGGTCGTGATCTACGGCGTGGCCCTCGAGGTCTGCGACCGGTACGCCGTCGAGGGGATGCTGGCGCTCGACGCCGGGTTCGAGATCGTGGTGGTGGAGGACGCCGTGGCCGCCCTCGACCCCGCCCGGGGCGCCGGCCTGCTCGACGACTGGCGCAAGCAGGGCGTCCGGGTCGTCACCACCGACGACATCCTGGACGAGCTGTCGCCCGGGGGTTCGGGGGTGTCCCCCGGATGACTCCCGACCTTCTCCTCGCCCACTACCACGAGATCGGGCTCAAGGGTCGCAACCGCCCCCGCTTCGAGCGGGCCCTGCGCGAAAACCTCAAACGGGCGCTGGGCGACTCGGCCGCCCGGGTGCGGCTCGTGAGCGGCCGGGTCGAGATCCTCGAGCCGAAGCCCGACGCCCTCGAGCGGGTCACCCGCGTCTTCGGAGTGGCCAACGTCGCCCCGGTGCTCGTGGCCCGGGCCGACCTCGACGCCATCGTCGCCACCGCCGTCGACGTCGCCCGGGACGCGGATCGCCTCACCCCCTTCGAGACCTTCGAAGTCCGGGCCCGCCGGGCCCGGACACAGTTCGTCACCACCAGCCAGGTCGTCAACGAGACCGTCGGCGACGCCATCCGCCTCGGCCTGTCGAAGCGGGTCGATCTCCGGCGGCCCGACGTGTCGGTCCGGATCGAGATCGTCCACGACAAGGCCTACATCTCGGCGGCCAAGGTCCCGGGCCCGGGCGGCCTCCCCGTCGGGACGGCCGGGCCGGTGATCACGCTGCTGTCGGCGGGCATCGACTCACCGGTGTCGACCTGGCGGATGATGCGCCGCGGCGCCGACCCGGTGGCCGTCCACTTCCACGGCCAGCCCTTCACCGACCGGTCGTCGGAGCAGAAGGTGACCCAGCTGATCGAGGTGCTGGGGCGGTGGGGCTATCGCCGGCCGTGGTGGTCGGTGCCGATGGGCGAGGCCCAGCGGGAGATCACCCTGTCGGCGCCGTCGCCGCTCCGGGTCCTCCTCTACCGCCGGCTCATGCTCCGGGTGGCCGAGGGGCTGGCGGCCCGGGTCGGCGCCCTGGCGGTGGTGACCGGCGAGAGCCTCGGTCAGGTCGCCTCCCAGACACTGGAGAACATGGCCGCCGTCGGCGCCGTCGCCACGCTGCCGCTGCTGCGGCCGCTCGTCGGCACCGACAAGGTGGAGATCATCGACGAGGCCCGCCGCGTCGGCTCCTACGACATCTCGGCCGAAGCCCACCAGGACTGCTGCACGCTCTTCGAACCCCGCGACCCGGCCACCCACGCCCGAGCCGCCGAACTCGACGAGGCGGAAGCGGGCTACGATCTCCCGGCCCTCGTCGCCGACTGCCTCGAGCGCGCCGAACCGCGCCCCCCGCCCTGAGCAGCGGCGGATCCCTTGCGGGATCAGCGTTTACGACGCCCGACCGGTTCACGTCCGTCCGTTACCATCTCGTAGTAAGTGCTCGACTACCACCTACATCTGCTCCGCCATGGGGAGGACGGGCCCTACCGGGCCGAGTCGGTGCGCGCCTACGCCGCGGCCGCCGCCGCCCGGGGGGTGGAGGAGATCTGCATCACCGAGCACCTCTTCCGCTTCCGCCAGGCCGACCGGCTCCTGGCCGGCTGGTGGGACGCCGACCCCGACGGCCGCCTCCGGTCCCAGACCGCCGCCTACTGGGCGGAGCACGCCACCGGCGACCTCGAGCAGTACGTCGCCGCCGTCCTCGGCGCGGCCGCCGCCATCGAAGATGGTGACAGCCCACCCATCCCGATCCGGCTCGGGCTCGAGGTCGACCACTACCCCGGCCGTATGGGCGAGGTGGCCGACCTGCTGGCCGGCTGGCCCTTCGACCTCCTGCTCGGTTCGGTGCACTGGCTCGGCGCCTGGGGCTTCGACCAGATGGGCGACCCGGTCGTCGACGAGCAGTGGGAGCGGCGGGAGGTCGAGGCGGTGTGGGACGCCTACGTCGCCGCCATCGAGGAGCTGGCCGCCACCCGCACCGCCGACGTCCTCGCCCACCCCGACCTGGCCAAGGTGGCCGGCATCGTCCCCGCCGGTGACCTGGCGCCGTGGTGGGACCGCCTGGCCAAGGCGGCGGCCGAGAACGGTGTGGCGGCCGAGGTCTCCAGCGCCGGGTGGCGCAAGCCGGCCGCCGAGGCCTATCCCGCCGCCGGTCTGCTGGCCCGCTTCCGGGCGGCCGGCGTCCCGGTCACCACGGCGTCCGACGCCCACGAGCTGGCCCTGGTGGCCGACGGAGCCGACCGCCTCCGGCCTCTCCTGGCCGCCGCCGGCTACACGGAGCTGTCCGGCTTCGAGCGGCGCCACCCGTCCCCCAGGGCCGTCTGAGGATCGATGGCGACCCTCGTCGAGCTGGCCCGGTCCCACACCCGGCTCACCACCGACGACGCCGCCCACCTGCAGCGGCTGGCGGCCGCCTGGGGGATGCTGGCCGACCTCTGCTTCGCCGACCTCCTGCTGCTCGCCCCCGTCGCCGGCGAGGAGGGTCACCGGTTCGTCGTGCTGGCCCAGGTGCGGCCGACCACCGACCAGACGCTCTACCGCGACGACATGGTCGGCACGATCGTCGACGAGGTCGAGCGGCCGCTGATCGCCCGGGTGTGGCGGATCGGCGAGATCGGGGTCGGCGACGCGGCCGTGATCGGCCAGACCGGCGAGCGGGCCAACGTGCAGGCCATTCCCGTCCGTCACCGGGGCAAGGTCATCGCCCTCCTCACCCGGGAGGCGGCCACCACGACGGGGCGGCGCCTCGGAGAGCTCGAACGTGTCTACTTCGAGATCTTCGACCGCTTCGCCCGCATGCTCTACGAGGGCACGTTCCCGTTCAAGGGCGGGGCCCTGGTGCCGGAGGAGTCGCCCCGGGTCGGCGACGGCGTCCTCTTCCTCGATACCGAGTCGATCGTCCGCTACGCCAGTCCGAACGCCGTCAGCTCACTGCACCGGATGGGCATCCACGCCAACGCCCAGGGCCAGCGGCTCTCCGACGTCGGCCTCGACGACGACGCCGTGCGCACCGCCTTCGCCGCCGCCGCCCCGGTGACCGAGGAGCTGGAGTGGGGCGACACCTCGATCCTCCTCCAGGTCATCCCGCTCCTCGAGGACGGCACGCCCAACGGCGCGCTGCTGCTGATGCGCGACGTGTCGGAGCTCCGCCGGCGGGACCGGATGCTCCTGTCGAAGGACGCCACCATCCGGGAGATCCACCACCGGGTGAAGAACAACCTCCAGACCATCGCCTCGCTGCTGCGCCTCCAGGGCCGGCGGCTGTCGTCGCCGGAGGCCAAGCAGGCGCTCGAGGAGTCGGTGCGGCGCATCCGGTCGATCGCCCTGGTCCACGAGACGCTGGCCTACGAGGCCGGCAACACCGTGCCCTTCGGGGAGATCATCCGGCCGCTGGTGCGGGTGGTGGAGGACGGGCTGATCTCGCCCGACCGCCACATCCGGTTCGTCGTCGAGGGCGACCCCGGCGACCTCCCGGCCGAGGTGGCCACCCCGCTGGCGGTGGTGCTGACCGAGTTGCTGCAGAACGCCGTCGAGCACGGCTTCCCCGACAATGGTTCGGGTGAGACGCGGGAGGGCTGGGTCACGGTCCGCCTGGTGCGGGAGGACGACGAGGCCGTGGTCGACGTCGTCGACAACGGCGTGGGGCTCCCGCCCGGGTTCTCGCCCGAGACCGCCTCGGGGCTCGGCCTGTCGATCGTCCGCACGCTCGTCCAGAGCGAGCTGGCCGGCGAGATCACGATGAAGACCGATGGCGGCACCCGGGTGCACCTGCGCGTCCCGATCGCCAACGCCCCTCGCGTCGAGCGTCAGTAACGCCTTCCGGGTGTCGAGTGCCCGGGGGTCCGGGGCGCTCCCCGGGAAGTTCATGATCCGGTTGCCAGAACTTGGTAGCGGCGTCATGCCGTGTCAGATGGCGAACGTAGGTTCCGCGCCATGCGACGTCGCAGCAGCGTCCCCCTGGCCGGCGTTCTCCTCCTCCTCTCCCCGCTCCTGACGCCTCCGGTCGGCGCGACCGGCCGCAGTCACTGTGGGCCGCCCAGCACCCACGTCCAGGACCTCTCCTCCCTGTCCCACGGTCTCAGCGAGGCCTCCGGTCTGGCTTCGTCGTGGTTGCATGCCGGCGTCGGCTGGATGATCCGCGACTCCGGCCATCCGCCCAGCATCTACTCGCTCCGGATCGACAAGGGGCGGCCGGTCGTGCGGGAGATCAGGGTCCTCGGCGCCGACAACACCGACTGGGAGGACATCTCCTACTCCCGCGGCCCGGACGGCCGGGGCCGGCTGTGGATCGTGGAGAGCATGCAGAGCCACCGGGATCCCTACATCTACGAGGTCCTCGAGCCGGACCCGGACCACGCCACCACCGCGCCGCTGCTGGCGCGGCACCGGTACCAGTATCCGGGCAAGGTCGGATTCCAGAACACGGAAGCCAGCATCTGGTTCGACGACCACCTGATCCTGGCCACCAAGGGCAGCCCGACGCGGCTGTACCGTTTCGCCACGCTCGACGGGCCGGGGCCCCACTGGCCGGCCTACGTCGGCGATCTCCACGGTGAGCCCCGCATCTCGATGCTGCGGGCGTCACCCGATCACAGCGCCCTGATCGCCTCCGACCATCAGAGCATGGCGGTGTACGAGGGGCGCGGCCCGGGCAGCCACCTGGAGGACTTCGTGGGGAAGGGGCCGGCCTACGGCAAGGCCATCTTCCGGGGCGACAACGTCGAAGCGGGAGACTTCTTCCCCGTCGGGTCCTGCGATGTCGTGATGCTGGCGGAGTCCCGACGGGTCTACCGGATCCTGGGCCACTGAACTGGCCCATTGGGCGGCACAGCCGCTACGGCACCACGATCGTCAGGGCGTCCTCCTCGTAGGTGAAGTCGAGGCGCTCGACGTCGCCGAGGTGGTCGCCGTCGACCTGGTAGGGGAACGGGCTGCTGCCGAGGACGGTCAGCGCGTCGAGCCCGGAGTGGTGGACGAGGCTCGGGTGGCGCCGCAGCACCTTCCCCGACCCCAGCGCCGAGGCGATGGCCGCCATCACCGGGGCGAAGCGCAGCGTCCGGAAAGCCGTGACCGACAGGCGGGAGTCGAGCCCCGCCTCGGGCGCCACCACCACCGGCCGGGGGCCGAGGAACGTGTACGGGCTCGTCTTGGAGACGATGGCGAAGTAGCAGCCGTCGACGAGCTCGTCGCCGATCTGGATAGCGAAGTGCGGCCGGTGGTGGTCGTAGTGGCGGAACCACGTGACGAAGGCGCTGGCCACGAACAGCGGATGGCCGGCGTATCGCTTCAGCTCGTTGCGGCGCTCGACCTGGGCCACGACGGCGGCGTCGAAGCCGAGGCCGGTGTGGAACAGGAAGCGGCGCCCGTTGACGCAGCCGACACCGATCCGGCGGTAGGAGTGGCGGTGCAGGGAGGCCAGCAGCTGCCCGGTCGCCTCCAGCGGGTCGCGGGCGATCCCGATGGTGCGGGCGAAGACGTTGGTCGAGCCGCCGGGCAGCGGGGCGAGGGCGGTGTCGGTGCCCGCCAGCCCGTTGGCCGCCTCGTTGAGGGTCCCGTCGCCGCCCATGGCCACCACCACGTCGAAGCCGTCGTTGGCCGCGCCGTGGGCCAGGCGCTCGGCGTGGCCGCGACGGGTGGTGTCGGCCACCGTGAGATCGTGGTCGGCGGCCAGGGCCTTGGCGATGACGACCCGGGCCCGGGCGGTCACCGACGACGCGGTGGCGTTGACGATCAGCAGGATCCGCATGCTGGCCGAGCAGGCTATTCGGCCCTCAGGGCGCCAGGGGCCGGAACCAGGTGCCGTCGCCGGCCCGGCCCGACGGCCCCAGCCACTCCACCAGCCCATCGCCGGTCCAGACCGGTGGGTCCACCGCGGTCGCCGGGGCCGGTACCGCCTGCCATACCCGGCGGCGGGGGTCGAACACCGCGGCCTGCCCGCAGTGCGTGGCGAAGACGACCGGGCCGGCCGCCGTCCCCTGCGGCAGGCAGTCCCGGGCCTCGAGGGGGAGGTCGGGAAGCGGTCGCCAGGTGTCGGTTCCGGCGTCGTAGGCGGCCGAGCTGAGGTCGTGGTCCCAGCCGATCGTTTCGGTCCCGTTCCAGGCCAGGGTGATCGCCTGGCCCGACAACGGCGGCACGGGGAGATCGCGCCAGTGGCCGGCCACCGGGTCGAGGGCCGCCCCCCGGGCCCGGTCATCGGCGGCCTGCACGCCCCGCTGACGGTCGAGGAAGGCGCCGTAGACGATGAGCTCCGACCCCGTCCAAACCGAGGCGCCGTTGTTGATCTGCATGGGCAGGGCGGGCAGGTCGCGCCAGCTGTCGTGGACGGGGTCGTAGGCGGCGGCGTCCTTGATGCCGTCGAAGAGCCCGGCGCCCCGGGCGCCGGCGACGAGCATCTCCGTGCCGGTCCAGGCCGAGGCCAGCGGGACCCGGCCGGACAGCGGGCCGTCGGCGATCATCCGCCAGTGGTCGGTCACCGGGTCGTAGGCGGCGCCGTCGCTCTGGCCGCCTGCGCCGTTCATCCCGCCGAAGACGACCATCTCCCGGCCCGTCCAGACGGCGGCGGCACCGGCGCGGTTCGTGAGCGGCGAGCGGCTGGTGCGCCGCCACCGGTCGGCCTTCGGGTCGTAGGCCGCCCCTTCGGGCGGGCGGCCCGGCCGGTCGCCGCCCCAGTAGAGGACCTCCGTGCCCGTCCACACCGCCACGTTGCCCTGCCGGGCCGACAGCGGGCCGACCGCCCGCCACGTCCAGCCGTCGGGGATGCGGTGCGGCGGCCGGAGGGGCTCGGCGGGGCCGACGGCGACGGCCGATTCGCCGGCTCCGGCGGCCCCGGAGGCGGCGACGGAGGCGGCGGGGGCCGGCTCGTCGAACATCAGACGGTGGCGGGGCGGCCCGGTTGGGGCCCGTCCGGCCAGGGCGCCGCCGACGAGGACGACGGCCAGCAGCCCCCCGAGGACGACGGCGACCTGCTTGGCTCCGAGGGTGGTGGCGGCGGCTCGTTGCGCCCGGCGTCTCCCGGCCGGCTCCAGGTCGATGGCGGAGGGCGCAGGCAGGTGAGGCTCCCGAATCACCGTGCCAGTATTCTCCGCCGCGCCACCATGAGCCACCCGGCCTCACGAGCCTTTTAACCTTGACCTTCGTGAACGCCCTCTGGACGCCGTTGCGGATCCGTTTCGGCGCCCTGACTCTTCCCGACGCCGAACGCTCCCGGATGCAGCGCATCGGCGACACCCTCTCCCGCTTCGCCCGGGACGACGGGCTCCGCCTGCTGCTGATCACGCTGGGCACCGTCATCGTCGTGCGCCTGGTGCGCTACGCCCTGTACCGGGTGCAGCGCCGGCTGGAGAAGACACGCCTCGCCGTTCGCCCCGGCGAGGCCGGGCGGCTGACGGCACTGTTCGACGTCCTCAACTACCTGGCCGTGGCCCTCGTCGTCGCCATCGGCGGGATGAGCGCGCTGTCGGTACTCGGCGTCAACACCGGCGCCCTCCTGGCCTCGGCCGGGGTGCTGGGCTTCGCCGTCGGCTTCGGCGCGCAGACGATGGTCAAGGATCTGCTCAACGGCCTGTTCCTCCTGGCCGAGGGGCAGTACACGATCGGCGACGAGATCACGGTCAGCGGCGTGACGGGCGTCGTCGAGCGGGTCACCCTGCGGACGACAACGTTGCGGGCCACCAACGGCGACGTCCACATCGTCCCGTCGGGCGACGTGCGGCTGGTCACGAACAAGTCCAAGGGATGGTCGCTGGTCGCCATCGACGCCGGCATCGCCTACACCACCCCCGTCGAACGGGCCCTCGACGTGCTCGAGCAGTACTGCGCCGAGATCGGCTCGGACGAGGAGATCGCCGAGCATCTGATGGAGCCGCCCAAGGTTGCCGGTGTCACTGCTTTCCAGGACCACCAGTTCGTGGTCCGGGTGACGGCGAAGCTGCGCCCCGGGGCCGACTCGAAGCCGGTCGAGCGGCGCATGCGCCGGATCCTCCGGCAGGTGTTCGAGCGGGAGCAGATCGAGACCCCGGTGCCCGTCCCGCTGATGGCCATGCCTCCGTCAGCATCCGCTGCGCCGTCGCCGCCAGCGCCGTCCTCGGCCGACGAGTGACCCCGCCGGGCGCCCAGCCCGCCGGCCGCCGTCGGCCCGCCGGTGACTGGCCCGGCGGTGACCGGACCGGCGGTGACCGGACCGGCGGCCGCCGCTCCCCGCCGCCGACCGCACCGGAGGGTCCGTCGGCGGCGGAGGCGCTGGCGGCGATCACGGCCGAGGTCGTCGAGTGCCGGCGCTGCCCCCGCCTCGTGCGCTGGCGGGAGGAGGTGGCCGCCAACCCCCGGTCGTCCTACCGGGACGAGGTCTACTGGGGCCGCCCGATCCCCGGCTTCGGCGATCCGGCGGCCCGGGGGGTCGTGGCCGGCCTGGCCCCCGCCGCCCACGGCGGCAACCGGACGGGCCGGGTCTTCACCGGCGACCGGTCGGGCGACTGGCTGTTCCGGGCCATGCACCGGGCCGGCCTGGCCAACCAGCCGCACTCCGTCTCGGCCGACGACGGCCTGCAGCTCATCGGCGCCTGGGTGACGGCGGCAGTGCGGTGCGCTCCCCCGGCCAACAAACCGACCATCGAGGAGCGCGATACCTGCGCCGGCTACCTGGTCCGGGAGCTGGCCGTCCTCCGGCCCGCCGTCATCGTGGTGCTCGGCTCCTTCGCCTACGAGGCGGTGTGGCGAGTGCTGCGCCAACTCGGCACGGCCCTGCCCGCCCCCCGCCCCCGGTTCGGCCACGGCGTCGAGGTCCCCACCGCCGGCCCGGTCGTGCTGTGCTCCTTCCACCCCAGCCAGCAGAACACGTTCACCGGCAAGCTGACCGAACCGATGCTGGACGAGATCTTCCTCCGGGCCCGCACCCTGGCCGGCCGCCGCCCCCCTCCCTGAGTCGTGCCCGCCGCACCGGCCGCCCTCTCCTGACGCCTCCGGGTGATCGCCGTCAGGCCGCCGCGAGCCCGGCCAGCGAGGCGGCGATGGTGCGGGCGACCATCTCCGGCTCCCGCACGACCTGTCGCCACGTGAACCGCAGCACATGCCACCCGTACGGCACGAGCCCGTTCTGGCGCACGAAGTCCTTCGCCATGGCTCTCGGCGTGCCGTGCTTCTCGAACCCGTCAACCTCGATGACGAGCCGGACCTCGGGATAGGCGAAGTCCACCTCGGCCAGGAACACACCTGCCGGCGTCCTGATGACGTGATGGAACCTCGCCGGTGGCAGGCTGGCCCTCCGGAGCAACCGGGCCATGCATGATTCGAGCTTGGAGTCGTTGACCGCGTTCCCGAGTGCCCGTTCGTCGAGGATCGCGGCGAGCACCCCGGTGCCATGCCGGCCCTGTTTGGAGAGCTCGTCGCGCGTGGCCTCGATGGCGCGGATCGAGAACAGCGACGGTGGGGCGAGTCCGGTGTCGATGGTGTCCTCCACGTCCTCGGCTGGTAGGACCGCCGCCAGGTCCACAATCGTCCGCAACGGGTTGGTGACCGGGATCCGCCGGCGGACCGTGGTTTGCGCGACCGTCAGATCCGCCAGGCGATGAATGGTCACGCGCTTCGGCCGGAGCCGCCTGGCGCGGGGGACGGTGATCTCGACGACGTCGTCGCCGGGAGGCACGAGCCCCCAGATCCGGGCTGCCGTCCGATGCGACGCCACCGCCCCGTCGCCCGCCGCCAGACAGGCCGCGAGCACGGTGCGCTCCCATGATGCGGGCACCCCGGCGAATGAGAAGACACCGGGGAATTCGAGGTCGTACCGGCCCAGCCGAACCCTCCGGTAGACCGTCGTCCGGTTCATGCCGCACTGCAGTGCCTGGTCCAGCGAAAACAGGCCGTATTGGCGGTCGCCGACGTCCTCCAGCCGCTCTCGCTCCTCCTTCGACTGCTCCTCCTTCGACTGCTCCTCGTCCGCCATCTCGCTCCGTTTCCCGTCCAAGTCCGCGCCGTTGCGGGTTGCGCTGGGCACGGTGCCCTCGCTGAGGTGGGGGAAGAGGTGGCTCCGAAGATCTCGGCACGGATCGTCCCGCTGCAGCGGCACGATCCGTGCCGAGATCTTGGATCGGGGGAAGTGCTCATGGCTGGAGGGGCTCGCCCCCGGCCCCAGGGGCGGGGGCGACGACGGGGAGGGTACCCATCCGGG
>JAUZEY010000530.1 GCA_030838785.1 Actinomycetota bacterium
GGCCGGGCCGAGCTGGTGGTGGCCGGAGCCGAGTTCGCCCTCGACTTCCTGAGCCCCGGGCTGAGCCCGGCCGGCCCGGCGGCGCAGCGCCTGGGCTCCCTGGCCCCCGCCGGCCAGGAGGCCCTGGAGGAGATCCGCCGGCCCGAGCTGCTGCTGACCAGACCCCGCCACCTGACCAAGGTCGTGCTCTTCCCGGTCCGGTTCCTCTTCACCGCGGCCACCGGCCGCGTCGGCACCAACCATGCCGCCGCCGACCACTACCTGGCCGATGGCGCCGCACCGGCGGCCCGCCTCGTGGCCGCCGCCCTCGCCTGGCGGACGGCCCCTCCCGGCGACGACCGGGACGCGGCCGAGCTGCTGGCCCGAGAGCTCGTGCCGCTCTACCTCCACTACATCGACGACCACACGACCCGCCTGGTCGAACTCGGGAGGCTCGACCTGGCCGGGGCCTTCGAACGATGGGGAGGCGCGCTCCGGGGCTGAGGAGCGGCGTGGTTGACTTCGGCCATGACCACGAGAGAGCCGGCGACCCTCCTGCGCCGCGGTCTCGCGCTCGAATATGCGACCCTCGCCTGGAACGTCGTCGGTGTCTTCGTCGTGGCCACGGCGGCACTCGTGGCTCGGTCCGTGGCGCTGGCGGGTTTCGCTCTCGACTCGGGCGTCGAGATCTTCGCCTCGGTCATCGTGGTGCGGGAGCTGAACGGCACGGCCGACGGGGGGCGGGAGCGGCGCGCCGTGCGACGGATCGGGACGGCCTTCTTCGCCCTGGCCGCGTCCATCACCGTCCAGGCGGTCTCCGTGCTGGTGACCAGCTCGCGCCCCCGGCACAGCCCGCTCGGGATCGCGTGGACGGCCATCACGGCGGCGGTGATGTTCGCGCTGGCGGCGGGAAAGGCGGCGACCGGGAAGGCACTCGGCAATCGGGTGCTGCAGACGGAAGGGCGGGTGACCTTGATCGATGGTTACCTGGCCGCCGCCGTGCTGACCGGCCTCGGCCTGAACGCTGCCGCCGGCTGGTGGTGGGCCGACCCGCTCGCCGGGTTCGTCATCGTCTTCTATGGCATCAGAGAGGGCCGCGCCGCCTGGTCCACCGACGAATAGCCGCCCGTTATCGGGCGTTCCCGGGGCCGCAGAACGCGGGCGGCCGGCACGGGGCCTGCAATTCGGCGACGGCCTTCCTGGCGTCCGCCGTCGGATTGGGGGTGTGCCGGTCGAAGATGACCAGGTTGACGAAGAGGAACAGGGCGACCAGCGTGACGATCCCGAAGCCGTCCTTCATCGGGCGCTCGTGACACCGGGCTGGCTGTCCCGGGTCGGGGCCGGGACGGCGGGCGCGGGGAGGACCGGGGGCGTGCGCATGGGCTCCTTCGGGAACGAAATGGAGCGGCGAGGGAGCCCGCTCGGAATGCCCCGGGCTGGGCAAACCTGCTGGTGCGTGGTTCCACACCGGCGCCACGTCCCCCTGCGTCGATTGTGTGACGGTCCGTCCGGGATGGCCGGTCTCGGCCGTTCCGGTCAGCCGGGGCGTCGCTCACCGCCGCCTGGAGGGCCTCGGGTCTCGAAGTGCAACAGAACCGCAACGTCGTACGGCGTGACAATCCGTGGGGACCGGCGAACAGCCGTGTGACATCAAGGACGAGGTGTCACCGACCGATAACCACCCCAGCAGAGCGGACAGTCCGTTCTCATCGCCGTGGAGGCACGATGGCTGACGAGCTGCTCACCCCGGGTGAAGTGGCCGTGATGTTCCGGGTGAACCCCAAGACCGTCACCCGCTGGGCCCGGGCCGGCAAGATCTCGGCCGTCCGGACCCTCGGCGGACACCGCCGGTTCCGGGCGTCGGAGATCCGCCGGTTCCTCGAAGAGGTCGGAGACCTCCAGGCCTGAGCGCCCCCGTCGGGCGATCCACCGTCGGGCGCGGCCGCGGCACGGTGACGGCCATCGCCGTCGGCTCGATCCGCTAGCTTCGTCCGGCGTGGTGAGCAACGAGGAATACCTGTATTTCGTGGACCGGGCCTTCGACGGCATGGCCGCCATCCTCGTCGAGTTGGGTGACGACCTGGCCAACCTCCGGCCGGCCCTGCCCGCAGCCAACTCGGCCTATGCCATCGTCACCCACTGCCTCGGCGTGGTCGAGTTCTGGGCCGGCCGCCTCGTCGCCGGGCGACAGGTGCACCGGGACCGCCCGGCGGAATTCACCGCCTCCGGGGCAGTCGACGAGCTCGTCGCCCGCATCGACGCCGCCAAGCGTCAGCTGCGCCACGACCTGGCCGGCGCCGAACCCCCGGCCCCCCTGCGACACGAGCCGCCCGAGGACTACCTGGTCACCACGCCCGGCCTCACCCAGGGCGGCGCCCTCCTCCACGTGTACGAGGAACTCGCCCAGCACCACGGCCAGCTGGAGATCACCCGGGACCTGATCCTCGAACGCGACGCCGCGGCGAGGCCCTGAGCGCGGCCGCACCCCGCTCGTAGCGCGGGTCGCTGGCCGCGAACCGGCGGCCGTCGCCGGCGATGCCGGTGACCTGGACGAGGGGACCGAACTGCGGGTGGTACTGCTTGCGGTCCTCGATGCGGTGTCCCCGCCGGAGGAGCTCCTGACGCTCCCCGACCGGGATCCGGGCCAGCTCCAACTCGAGCGTGCAGCACCGCTCGGCGTCGACCCGGGCCACGTCCACGGCGAGCGCCGGAGCCATGCCGTAGTCGATGACGTCGGAGATCACCGACGCGACGCCCATGGGGATCCTGGGCCCGCCGGAGGCGCCGGCCACCAGCGCCGGCCGGCCGCCGGCGACGACGATGACCGGGCTCATCGACGACCGGGGCCGCTTCCCGGGCGCGACCTCGTTGGCCGAGCCCGGCTCGTCGAAGTCGGTCATCTCATTGTTCAGCAGGATTCCGGTCCCGGGCACGACGACCGCACTGCCGTAGCGCTGCTCGACCGTGCAGGTGACCGCCACCGCGTTCCCGGCGCGGTCGACGACGGAGATGTGCTGCGTGCTCGTCCCCTGCGGGGCGCCGCCGGGAGGGCGGGGGGTGAAGCCGGCGAAGGCCCCAGGCCCGTGGTCCTTGGCCCTGGCGAGGTCGATGTCGTGCTCCCGGCGGGTCCTGGCGTAGTCCTTGGAGATCAACTGGCCGGTCGGGACGTCGACGTAGGCGGGGTCGGCGACATAGGCGTTCCGGTCGGCGGCGGCGATCTTCTTGGCTTCGGCGAACAGGTGGAGCTGGTTGGCCGAGCCGGGCCGGAAGTCGCGCTGGCGACGCCCGGCCAGATCGAAGCCCTCGACGAGGTTCAGCATCTCGAGGACGACGATGCCCCCGGAGGTCGGCGGCGGCACGGTGAGGATCTCCCGGCCGCGGTAGCTGCCCCGCAGCGGCCGGCGCCAGATCGGCCGGTACGACGCCAGGTCCCGGGCCGTCATGACGCCCTTCTCCCCCTCGGGGGTCCCGGGCGCCCGGGAGCGTTCCATCTCGGCGATTATAGCCCCGGCGATCGAACCCCGGTAGAAGGCGGCCGGCCCCTCGTCGGCCAGTGTCCGCAGCGTCCGGGCCAGGTCGGACTGGACGCGCTGCCTGCCGAGCGGCCACGGCGGAGGGACCTCACCGCCGTCGAGGTACAGCGCCCGGGACTCTTCGTAGGCGTTGAGGCGGTCCTTCTCGCTCCTCGCGGCCTCGGTCTGGAAGGGTGTCAGCCGCACGCCGCGTTCGGCGAGGGCGACGGCCGGTCCGAGCAGCCGTCGGAGGGGCCACGATCCGTAGCGTTCGGCCGCTTCGACCATGCCGGCGACGGTGCCCGGGACGCCGACGACCTGATGACCGGTCCCGGCGAACCTCCGTGGGGTCGCCTCGAATCCGGGTGCCAGGTGGGCCGGTGCGGTTTCCCGGAAGTCCAGCACCGCCGCGGTGCCGTCGGCGCCCCGGTAGAGCAGGAACCCGCCGCCTCCGACGCCGCAGGACTCCTGGGCCACGACACCGACCGCCATCACCGTGGCGACCGCGGCGTCGACGGCGTTGCCGCCCTCGGCCAGCACCCCGATCCCCGCCGCCGACGCCTCCGGCGACGACGACGCCACCGCCCCGAACCGGGACGTGACCGCGTCCTCGTAGCGGCTGCCGGCCACGCCGTAGCCGGGATCGATCCCGTAGGCGCCGCACATCTGGTTGGGGTCCGTCCAGCTTCCCTCGAGGAGCTTGTCGTCCCGGACGGTGGTGTTGCAGCCGACGCCGGGATCGCCGCCCGTGTAGCGGCGGATGTGCGGGAGTCCCGCCTCGTCGACGGAGCCGTCGCACGTCGCCCGGCGACCGTCGGCCGGCGACCTCCACACCCCGTTGAAGCGGCCCGTGGCGCAGTCCAGCGGCGAGGGGATGCACCCGTCGTGTCCGGGACGCGACGGCGTGCACATCGGCGGTTCCGCCGCCACCCGCGGCACCGGCGTGATCAGCGACAGACCGGTGAGCGCCGCCACCAGCGCGACCGCAGGAGCCCGACGCATCGCCGCGTGACCGTTTACACGGCGCGGGGAAGCGCCGGGGCGAGGACGGACGGATGCCGCTCGACGGGCCCTGCCCGCGGTGGCCATGTCGAACTCCTTCGATCAGCCGGCTCCGGAGGCTCCCTACCCCGTTTCCCGTCAGGCGTCACGTCTCAGCCTGCCGATCGCCGTGTCGCGTCGGTGGATGGCTGACGACCGGCCGGACCGGCCCGACCATGGCCGGTCCCGGCCGGCGTCACTCAGTGCTTGCGGGTGGTCGTGGTCGACGACGCGGCGGTCGGCCCGGCCACCTTCTTCTTCATCGTCGTCGTCGTGGTCGACGACGCCGCGGACGGGTCGGCCAGCACCGCCTTCTTCTTCATGGTCGTCGTCGTGGTGCTCGTCGAACCCTTCGGGGTCGGCGTGGTCGCACCCGCCGCGGCGAAGGCCGCGCCGCTGAAGGCGAGGCCGGCGGTCAGGGCGAGGGCGAGAGACGTGCGACGGACTGCCACAACAGGAACCTCCCTGCTAGGAAACCGGACGCCACTCGCTAACAGGCAAACCTCAAATCCATCCAAGGTGACACGGAGAGTGCTCGTCGGCCGTCCCCCGAACACGACAAGCGCCCACGGACCCGGGGTGCGGGACGGGAGAGGCCGCCGGGAACCCCGTCGACGGAGGGTTGCCGGTCCGCGGCCCAGGGCGTAGGGTAACGGCTCGCTTACAGGACGCTTCCCTCCGGGCTGGGGCCGGAGCTGGGACGGTGGGGCGGCGGCGGACTGGGCGTTCATCGACCCGAGGGGGAGGGTGAGGGACGTGAACGGGGCCAGCCGAAAGCGCGGTGCGATGGCGGTCGTCGCCGGCATCGTCGTGATGCTCGTCGGGGGCCTGGAGGCCGGTCCGGTCTCCGCCCGGCGGGAGGGTGACCACCGGAGCCCGGCCGGTGAGACCCGCCGGCGGAACGACGAACTGTACGGCTGTGACCGCACCTTCGGGCGACCGCCGGAAGGCCATCTCGCCAAGCGGACCGACCCCCCCGGGGACCGGGACGTCAAACCGGGGGAAGCCATCGCGGTCTCGATCACGTGGGAACCGGACGACTGGTCGGGCGACGAGCTCCACAAGGTGCTCGACTGCGTGGCGGTCGACGGCCGGCTCGTGCCCTCGCGGCAGGGCGGCGAATCACCGACCGCCAACGACGGCCGCTTCGCCCGCAGCTACGTGGTTCCTCCGGACGCCCCGGACGGCGCCCGGATCTGCGACCAGGCGATGCTGTCGGGTCCGAGCCCCCGGGGCGACTACGACCGCCAGATCAGCAACCGGGTCTGCCACACCGTGTCACGGAACTCCGCCTGTTGCCGGGACGGGAACGGCTGCGGCGAATGCCGGTCAGAGGCCCCGTGCGGCGAGGACTGCGGGCACCACCCTCCGTGTGACGACCAGTCCTGCGGCGAGAAGTCCTGCGGGGACAAGGCCTGTGACGACCGTGGGGACGGCCGGGACTGCGGTTGCGACCGCGACCGGGATCGGCACCACGGGCGGCTCTCGGATCTTCTTCACGATCTGCTCTGACTCCGCTGCTCTGACTCCGCTGCTCTGACTCCGCAAGGACCGCCTTCGGTCATCGGAACCGACCCGGCGCGTCCGGGGGATCCGTCCGGCGGGCACGTATGCTGGATAATGTTGGCGGTTGTGGACGGGTTGGCCGGGCTGTTCGCTGATTTCGAGGTGGCGCGCCGTTCGGCGAAGCCGTCGCCGCATTCGGAGCGGGCGGCGCGATCGGACTTCACCGCCATCCACGGCTGGCTGGAGGAGTCGATCGGGAACGACGACGTCGCACCGGCCGAGGTGACGCCCCGGGAGTTGCGGCTGGCGTTCGCCCGCTTCGCCGAGAACCATGCAGCGTCGTCGATCGCCCGGGCGTGGTCGACGTGGAACCAGTTCTACGGCTTCCTCGTGGCCGAGGACGTCGTGGCCGGCAACCCGATGGGAGCGGTGGCCCACCCGAAGGTCGGGCGGCGGTCCCCCAAGCCGCTCCAGGGCGAGGACGCCCCCGAGGTCCTCCTGCGGACGGTGGCGGCCGGCGGGCGGCCGGCGCGGTGGCCGTGGCCGGAACGGGACCTCGCCTTCATCGCCACCAGCCTCCTCACCGGGCTGCGCCTCTCGGAGCTCATCGGCCTCAACCTCGGCTCCGTCGACGGGCGGCCCGGCGAACGGCGCATCAAGGTCATCGGGAAAGGCCGCAAGGAACGGACCGTCCCCATCGAAGACGCGCTCGACACCGTCGTCGCGACCTACACGGAGACCCGCCAGCAACGGTTCCCCGGCGTGAAGCTCACGCCGAAGGCGCCGCTGTTCGTCGACCGGCGCGGCGACCGGCTCAAGCGGGGCGGCGCCCACTACCTCGTCGAACGGTCCTACCGGGCGGCCGGCCTCGCCAACCGGGTGCCGGCCGGGGCCATGGTCCACGCCCTGCGCCACACCTTCGCCACCCGCCTGGCCGAAGACGGCGCGACCGCCACCGAGATCCAGGCCCTCCTCGGCCACGAGTCGCTCAACACGTCGCAGGGCTACATCGACGCCACCGCCAACGCCACCCGCCAGGCGGCACGGGCCAACCGCACCTACCAGGCCCTGCGGAGCCTCGGGGCCCCCAGCTCCTAGGCGACGGCGCCGAGGCCTACCGGTCCGGCCGGCTCACCGGCCCCGCGCCGTGTGGAGGAGGCGCCGCACCTGGGCCGCGTACCGCTCGGCGTCCTGTCGGGCGTGCTGGTCGGAGTCGTGCCGCCCGGCACAGACGTCGCAGTCGCCGGCGTCGTAGTGGGCGAGCACCAGCTCGTCGTCGTCCTGGAGCACGACGTCGTAGCCGTCGTCGATCTGCTCCACCCTCACGCTGGCTGCCATTCTCGATCCGTCCCCGTTGAGCCATACCGTTAAGCCCGTGTCATCTGCCCCTTAAGTGTGCGTTCGCGGGGCGTGGCCGTGAATGGCCCGGTTGGGTCATTTCGGGGCTAGTCACAAATGACTACGCCGGCCTAGTCATTCGGTTTCGGGCCGCCGGGGCCGCTCATGG
>JAUZEY010000535.1 GCA_030838785.1 Actinomycetota bacterium
TCGATGTCGAACGCGCCGTTCTATTCCACGGCCATGCGGTGGGGGACGGGCGCCGGCCCGGGCGTGATGCTCCACGACGCGCTCGCCCGGGGCCGGGTGACCGCCGGCGGCATCAACTTCCCGGTGCCGGGCGGGATGCTGGAGACGGCCGAGAACCTGCGGCGGGAGTACGCCATCCCCCGCCAGGAACAGGACCGGTACGCCGTCGAGAGCCACCGGCGTGCCGCGGCCGCCGCCGACGCCGGCCGCTTCGCCGACGAGATCGTGCCCGTCGTCGTCCCGAACCGGAAGGGGGACGTCGTCGTCGACCGCGACGAGCACATCCGGCCCGACAGCACGCTGGAGAAGCTGGCCCGGCTCCGGCCCGTCCTCGGCCGGGACGACCCCGACGCCACCGTCACCGCCGGCAACGCCTCAGGGCAGAACGACGGAGCGGCGATCTGCATCGTGACCCACCCCGCCCGGGCCGAGGCGCTCGGCCTGCGCCCCCTGGCCCGGCTCGTCTCGTGGGGCGTCGGCGGCGTGGCGCCGGCCACCATGGGCATCGGCCCGGTCCCGGCGGTGGCCCGGGCCCTCGACGCCGCCGAGCTCGCCTTGAAGGACGTCGACCTCATCGAGCTGAACGAGGCCTTCGCCGCTCAGGTGCTGGCCTGCACGAGGGAGTGGTCGTTCGGCGCCGCCGACTTCGAGCGGCTCAATGTGAATGGCTCGGGGATCTCCCTCGGCCACCCGGTCGGCGCCACCGGCGGCCGGATCCTGGCCACCCTCACCCGGGAGATGACCCGCCGCGACGCCCGCTACGGCCTCGAGACCATGTGCATCGGTGGCGGCCAGGGCCTCGCCGCCCTGTTCGAACGCGCCTGACGACGACGCCCTTGCCCGTCGCGCCAGGCGTGTTCGCGTATCCGCTAACATGATCGTTGTATGGAGGAACGGATCGCTCCCTCGCTCCTGCGTCAGGCCAGGCAGAGGGCCGGCCTCAACCAGGCGGAGCTGGCTCGCCGGTCGGGCGTCAGCCGATCGGTGCTGAGCGTCTACGAATCGGGCCGACGCGAGCCGAGCAGCGAGGCGCTGGCCCGGATCCTGGCTGCGGCCGGTTTCCGGCTCGGGCTCCGTCCGGCGGTCCGGGAGCTCGACGACGAGCGGGCCGGCCGGATCCTGGAGCAGGTCCTGGACCTGGCCGAGGCGTTGCCGGGGCGCCGACGGGGAGCGCTCCGCTATCCGTCGATCGTGCGCTCGACCCGGTGAGCGTCCTCGGCCGACGCCTGCTGGCCATCCACGACGCCTTCCGGAGCGGGGGCATCCCTCACGCCTTCGGAGGTGCCATCGCCCTGGCTTACTGCACCGAGGAGCCACGGGGCACACGCGACCTCGACGTGAACGTGTTCGTCACCCCCGCCGACGCCGGACCCGTGCTGGCCGTGCTCCCGGAGGAGGTCGTCGTGACCGGGGACGACCGGCGACGGATCGAGCGCGACGGGCAGGTGCGGTTGTGGTGGGACGACACGCCGGTCGACCTGTTCTTCGACGTGCACGACTTCCACCGCCAGGTCGGCGCCGGCATCCGCCTGGTGTCGTTCCTGGATCGCCGGGTTCCGGTCCTGGCCTGCACCGACCTGGTCGTCTTCAAGGCGAGGTTCGACCGGACGAAGGACTGGGCCGACATCGAGGAGATGATCGCTGCTGGAACGGTCGACTCCGACCGGGCCCTCCTGTGGCTCACCCGGTTGCTCGGCCGAGCCGACGAGGTGACGCTCAGACTCGCCGCCCTCCTGGAGTCCCCGGAGCCTTAGAAGGCCGTCCGCGGCGCTTGCCAACACGAGTGTTGACATCGGCCGGTTCGTGACATATCGTCCCTTTCAGTCGACAGGACTGCCGACCGGTCGTTGCCAGGGCTGCGCCAGTCCGTCGGCGGGGGATTCGTGTGCTCGCCGTCAATCCGATCGCCCTCGGAGCGGTTGACGCGCGGGCCGCGCCAGCTGCGACCGATTTCGACGTAGGGGGGCCGATGAAGCGTTATCCGGTGTGGACAGCGGTGCTGGGGCTGACCGTGCTCGTCTCGGCCGGCTGTGGCAGCCGGCAGAGCGAAAGTGCCCTGAAGGCGTCGGACGGAGCCAAGCCGGCGGCGTCGGTGGATGCCGGTACCGCGTCCAATGGCGCCGGGACTGCGGCCCCGACGACCGATGCGTCGTCGGTGCCTGCGTCGGATTCCGGCTCGGCGACGCCGGGCCCGTCGTCGGCCGCCTCGCCGGCTGGCGCGACGGGCTCAACCGCCGCCCCGTCCCGGTCCGCGGCGGCGGCGGGCTCGGCGGCGGCGGCTTCGGGTGGCGCCTCGTCGGCCGGCAACCAGACCGGGGCCAAGGCCTCGCCGGGCTCGGCCACCGCGGCCGGGAAGGCCGGTGGCGGGTCGGCCGGTGGGGGTTCGGCCGGCGGCGGTTCGGCGCCGGCGCCGAAGCCCGGCGCGCCCATGCCCGGGGCGCCCACACCGGCCGCCCCGCCGGCGGCGAGCAACGGAAAGCCGATCGTCATCGGCAGCATCGGAACCAACTCCGGTCCGGCCGGCGCGCCGATCAAGACGTTCGCCGAAGGGGTGCAGATCTGGGTGAAGGCCATCAACGCCAAAGGCGGCATCAACGGCCACCCGGTGAAGCAGGTCATCGCCGACGACGGTGGCGACCCGGCCCGGACCCAGGCGCTGTACCAGGATCTCGTCGAGAACAAGGGCGTCATCGCCTTCGTGGCCAACGGCGACTGCTTCGGCGGCCAGACCGCCGTCGGTTACGTCAACAAGAAGCGGGTGCCGGTCGTCGGCGGGATCGCCTGCGGCGACTGGTTCTACGACAGCCCGATGTACTTCCCCTACGCCCCCGAGGGCATCATGAACTGGTCGTCGATGGTCGCCGCCATGGCCCAGCGCTGGATACCGAAGGGCCTGACGAAGTTCGGCTCGATGACCTGCGCCGAGGCGGTGACGTGCCGGGCGGCCGACAAGCTGTGGCACGACCAGGGCCGGGCCAAGGAAGTCGGCTTCGATGCCGTGTACCGGGGTCAGATCTCGATCGCCCAGCCCGACTACACGGCCGAATGCCTCTCCGCCCAGCGGGCCGGAGCCCAGGTGATCGCCATCGCCTCCGACTCGGCCAGCATGCACCGGATCGCGGCGGCGTGCGCCCGGCAGAGCTACCACCCCATGTTCGCCTGGCCCTACAGCGCCCATCTGGCCAACGACAAGGACGACCCGAACGTCGAGGGCGGGATGGCGGTCGCCGGCTGGTTCCCCGAGGTCAAGGGCGACACGCCGGCCACGGCCGAGTTCCAGGACGCCTTCGGCAAGTTCTTCGGCGGGGCACCGGCCGGCGGCCACTCCGGTGGCTGGGCGGCGGGGAAGATGTTCGAGCTGGCCGCGTCGCGCTCGGCCGACCCCACGACGTCGGCCGGGGTCCTCGAGGGGCTGTGGACCTCGTTCCACGGTGACACCCTCGGCGGGCTGACGATGCCGCTCACGTTCGTGCGGGAGAAGCCGTCGCCGAAGGTCAACTGCGCCGCGCCGCTCGTGGTGGAGAAGGGCAAGTACGTCCTTCCGACCAACGGAGACGTGAAGTGTCAGTAGGAATCGGGCGACCGGGCGCCGGGCGGAAGGAGAACACTGGTGGGTAGGGGACGTGTGCGCCGGGCCGGTGGGCTGCTGCTGGGAGCGGCGCTGGCCGCCAGCGCCGCCGGAGGTGTGATCGCCGTCGCCGGGCCGCAGGCGGCGGGCGCCGACGACAGCGGGGCCTTTTCGGCCATCGCCAGCGCCAGTTCGTTCCGGGTCCTGTTCGGCTCGCCGGGCCGGTTCGCGGTCGACTACTACATCGACGGCGGGTCGCCGGTGGCGCAGGCGGTGGTGAACGGGCTCGGGACGTCGACGGCCTTCGCATCGGCGCCCTACCCCGGCGAGACCGCCGTCGCCGGACCCGGCCTCGTCGCCGGCTTCACCGGGTTGCCCAACCCCGGCAACTACCCGCTCTACGTCGGGACGTCGTACCCGTCGAAGACCGACAACAACGCCGGGATGGTCGGTTACGACCTCAAGGCCCACAGCGACGAGGCGTCGTCGACGGCCACCGCCGCCTCCGGCGGGTCGGCGGGCGAGAACGCGCTGCTGGCCGGGCAGGCGACGAGTACCGCCGCCCGGGACGACTCCGGGGCGGTCAAGGCCAACTCGCAGTCGGACACGAAGCCCATCGCCATCGGCGACGTGCTGCGGATCGCCAACGCCACCGCCACGGCGTCCGTGGTGAGGGCCCCGGGCGCCGAGCCGGTCCGCACCGCCGACTTCTCCGCCACCGGTGTCTCGATCGCCGGCCAGGCCGTGGGACTGACCGAGAAGGGCTTCACCGTTGCGGGCACGAAAGCGCCGTTGCCGGACTCCAGCCCGCTGCGCAAGGCACTGTCGGAGCGGGGGATCACGGTGTCCTTCCTCCACCGGACCGAGACGCCCGAGGGCGTCGTCAGCCCCGGGCTCATGATCACGCAGACGGGCGCCGCGCCCGACGGCGGACCGGCCACCGTGTTCCAGGTCGTCCTCGGCCAGGCGGTGGCCTACGTGACCAACTCGGCCGTGGCCGGGATCCCGGCCCCGGCCGCCAACGCCGGCGCCACCACCGAGACCGACCCGGGCCTGACCCCGGGAACGGCGTCGCCGGCCGGGCCGGCTGACGGTGCGGCGTTCGGCGCCGGTCCCGGAGCGGCTCCGGTCGCCTCGTCGGCCGCAGGCCCTGGTTCGGCGTACGGGGTGGGGTCCGCCGGCCTCTCGTCCGACGGCACCGCCGCACCGCAGGTCGCGGCGGGCGACACGGTCGGGAGCGGCACGGTGGCGCTGGGAACGGGCCCGGTCCCGTCCCGGCTGGCCACCCCGGCCTCGATCGGCCGGCGGATCCACTCCGGGTCGGTCACCGGCCCGTACCTGCTCCTCGTCGTCGGCGGCCTCGCCGCTACGGCGGTCTCCACCCTCCTCCGGCGGAAGGCGGTGCAGTCGGCATGAAGCCCCTCATGACCTACGTGAAAGCTCAGTGGGACCGGATCGGCGCCTGGGTCCTGATCGCGGTCGGGTTCGTCGCCCTCCTCGTCGGCTGGCTCGGGATCTCGGGGACGACGATCCTCGCCGCCCAGATGCCCTACATCGTCTCCGGCGGGATGGTGGGCCTGGCCCTCATCGGCGTCGGCGCCATGCTGTGGCTGTCGGCCGACCTCAAGGACGAGTGGCGCAAGCTCGACGCCATCCACGAAGAGCTGAGCGCCGACCGTGCGGCGTCGGCCGGCGCCCGGCCCAGCCGGGCGATGCCGGCCGAGGACACCGACGTCATCGACCTGAACGCCCCGGCTGTCCGCCAGGCCGTCCGCCGGTGATGGCGGGAGCAGGGAGCGGCGCTGCCGGCGCCGGGGCCGGCCCCTGGGCGGGGCGGGACCGGGTCGTCGCCGCCGCCGTGTGCGCCTTCGGGTTCGGGCTGCTGGCGGTCTCGTGGCTCGGCGTGAGCGGCACCACGACCTTCTCCCGGCAGGTCGCCTGGGTGAACGTCGGCGGCGGCGGCCTCCTGGCCGTCGTCCTCGGCGCCGCCCTGTGGGTGCACCGCGGCCGGCGCCTCGTCGGGCAGCGCCTCGGATTCGACGTTTCGGTGCGGCGCCCGGAGCGGGGCAGCGGCCCCGCCCGGCTGGCGCAGGCCGGGGACACGTTCGTGTCCGGCGCCGGGATGGGCCGCTACCACCGCCCCGACTGCCCGGCCGTGGCCGGCAAGTCCGTGACCAGTGCCGGCGCCGACGCCCACCGGGCCGAGGGCCGGCGCCCCTGCGGACTTTGTTTCTGGGGGACAGCCCCGAACCCCCGAGGTGAGCCGTGAGCCAGTACTGGCCCTTCATCATCACCGGGATCGCCACCGGCGCCCTCTACGGCGTGGCCGCCATGGGGCTCGTCCTGACCTACAAGACGACCGGCATCTTCAACTTCGCCCACGGTTCGATCGCCGCCGCCGCGGCGTACCTCTTTTACGAGCTCCACGTCCAGCACGGCATGGCCTGGCCGCTGGCCACCGCCATCACCATCGCCCTGCTGTCGGTCGTCGGTGGCGTGCTGCTCGAACGGGTGGCCCGGGCGCTGGCCGGCGCCCCGGCCTCGGCCAAGATCGTGGCCACCGTCGGATTGATGCTGCTCATCCAGGGCACGGCGTTCGCCATCTACAACGACGCCCGCCCCTTCCCGCAGTTCCTGCCCCAGCACCTCTACCGCTTCGGCGGCATCAACGTGAGCGCCGATCAGATCATCGCCGTCGTCATCGCCACGCTGGCCGCCGCCGGCCTGTCGGTGTTCTTCCGGGTGAGCCGGACGGGCATCGCCATGCGGGGCGTCGTCGACAACCCCGCCCTGCTCGACCTCACCGGCACGAGCCCGGCGCGGGTCCGCACCCAGGCCTGGATGATCGGGAACGCATTTGCCGCCTTGTCCGGCGTCCTGCTGGCCCCGAAGCTCGGCCTCGACGCCTTCCTCCTCACGCTGCTCGTGGTGCAGGCCTTCGGGGCGGCGGCGGTGGCCCGGTTCACCAGCCTGCCCCTGGCCTACGTCGGCGGCCTCGGCATCGGCGTCGCCGGTGCGCTGTCGACCAAGTACGTCGGCGCCCATCCGGCGCTGGCCGGCCTGCCCTACTCGCTGCCGTTCCTCGTCCTGTTCGGGATTCTCGTCTTCACCCGCAAGGGCCGCTTCACCGAGACCGTCCGGGCCCGGCGGGTGGTGGCGCAGCGTTCCTTCCCGCCGGCCGTGACCTGGGCCGGCCGGGCGGTGCTGCTCGCCGTGCTCATCGCCATCCCGCACCGGGTCGGCGCCCGGCTGCCCGTCTACAACAACGGGCTGATCATGGTCATCGTCTTCCTGTCGCTCAGCCTGCTGGTCCGCACCAGCGGCCAGGTGAGTCTGTGCCACGCCGGCTTCGCCGCCGTCGGCGCCGCCGTCTTCTCCCACCTGGCCCACGGTGCCGGGCTGCCCTGGCCGGTGGCGCTGGTCGGCGCCGGGCTGGCCGCCGTCCCCATCGGGGCGATCGTGGCCATCCCCGCCATCCGCATCGCCGGCGTGTACCTGGCGCTGGCCACGTTCGGGTTCGGGATCCTGCTGGAGCGGATGGCGTACCCGACGTCGCTGATGTTCGGGTCGTACGGCACCCGGACCGCACCCCGGCCCAAGCTCGGCGGCCTCGACCTGACCAGCAACGTCCGCTACTACTACGTCTGCCTGGCCGTCATGCTGCTGGTCGCCGCCACCAGTGTGGTCATCAACCGTTCCCGGCTGGGCCGGCTCCTGCGGGGCATGGCCGACTCGCCGGTGGCGCTGGCCACACTCGGCACCGCCGTCAACGTCAGCCGGGTGCTGGTCTTCTGCATCTCCGCCTTCATGGCCGGGATCGCCGGCGGGCTGTTCGCGGCCCAGGCGGGCCAGATCGGCTACATCGGGTTCGGGGCCTTCACGTCGATCATCTGGCTGGCCGTCCTGGCCCTGGCCGGGCGGGGCGAGTTCTCGGCCGCCTTCATCGGCGCCTTCGTCATCTCGGTCGTCCCGACGTACCTCGACTCGCCGACCTACTCCAAGCTCCAGCCGGTGCTGTTCGGCGCCTTCGCCCTCCTCGCCGCGCTGTCCGAAGGAGGAGCCCTGAACGTGAAGGACCGTCTGGGCAGCTTCGCCTCCCGCCGGGCCGACCGGACGGCGGAGCGGCTGTCCCGCTCCCCGGTCCGGGACCGCCTCGCCACCGTCACTGCCGCCGCGGGGCAGTCATGAGCCCCGAGCAGGCCGGCCTCGTCGTCGACGGCATCGAGGTCCGCTACGGCGGTCTCGTGGCCGTGCAGGGCGTGTCGCTCACCGCCCCCGAGGGCCGGATCACCGGTCTCATCGGCCCCAACGGCGCCGGCAAGACGACCATCTTCAATGCGCTGTCCGGGCTCGTGGCGCCCTTCGCCGGTTCGGTCGCGCTGTTCGGCGCCGACATCATCCGCCTGTCGCCGGCCGCCCGGGCCCAGCGGGGCCTCGGCCGCACGTTCCAGCGGATGGAGCTCTTCGACAGCCTCACCGTGTTCGACAACGTCGCCCTCGGCCGGGAGGCCGGTCTGGCCGGGCGCAACCCGCTCCGCCACCTGATCGGCCGTCCGGGCGACCGGGACGCCGCCCAGCAGGCGGCCCAGGAGGCACTCCGGCTCTGCGGGCTGGACGACCTCGCCGGCCGCCGGGCCGGGTCGCTGTCCACCGGGCAGCGGCGCCTCGTCGAACTGGCCCGCACCGTGGCCGGCGACTTCCGGATCCTGCTGCTCGACGAGCCGTCGTCGGGTCTCGACGCGGCCGAGACGAAGCGCTTCGGCGAGATCCTGCGCCGCATCGTGACCGACACCGGCGCCGGCATCCTGTTGGTGGAGCACGACATGGCGCTGGTCATGGAGGTCTGCCAGTACCTCTACGTGATCGACTTCGGACGGCCCATCTTCGAGGGGACCCCGTCCGAGGTGGCCGGCTCCGACATCGTGCGCGCCGCCTACCTCGGCACCGAAGCGGTGGAGGTGGCCTGACATGCTCCTGCTCGACAACGTGACCGCCGGCTACGGCGACACCACCGTGCTCCGCAACGTCTCGCTGCGGGTGCCGGCCGGGGCGACGGTGGCGCTCCTCGGCCCCAACGGCGCCGGGAAGACCACGCTGCTGCGGGTGGCGTCCGGGCTCCTCAAGCCGTGGACGGGCCGGCTGCTCATCGACGGCGCCGACGTCACCGCCGCCTCGCCTCACGCCCTCGTCGGCCACGGCGTCTGCCACGTCCCCGAGGGGAGAGGCGTCTTTCCGTCCCTCACCGTCCGGGAGAACCTGCTGCTCCAGGTCAGCGCCAGGGAGGCCGACTCCATCGGCCGGGCCGTCGACGCCTTCCCCATCCTCGGGGAGCGCATGAGCCAGGTGGCCGGGACGTTGTCCGGCGGCCAGCAGCAGATGCTGGCCCTGGCCCGGGCCTACCTGTCGAACCCGTCGGTGATCCTCCTCGACGAGGTGTCGATGGGCCTGGCGCCCAAGATCGTCGACGAGATCTTCGAGTTCCTCGGCCGGCTGTCCGAGGCCGGTGCGGCGCTCCTGCTCGTCGAGCAGTACGTGACGCGGGCGCTGGCCGTGGCCGACTACGTCTACATGCTCAACAAGGGCCAGGTCACGTTCTGCGGTGAGCCGGGGGAGCTCAACGACGACGACGTCTTCGCCAGCTACCTGAGCCACGCCGTCTGAAGATCAAGAAAGCGAGGTCTCGATGAAGGCAGCCCTGTTCGTGGGTGTCAACGCGCCCATCTCCGTCGAAGACGTGGAGCCGATCCCGCCCGGGCCCCGCGACGTCGTCCTCCGCATCGGCGCGTCAGGCGTCTGCCATTCGGACCTGTCGCTGGTCGACGGCACGCTGCCTTTCCCCCCGCCGGCCATCCTCGGCCACGAGGGCGCCGGCACGGTGGAGGCGGTCGGCTCCGACGTGACGGCGGTCAAGGTCGGCGACCGGGTGATCAGCTCCTTCATCGCCTCCTGCGGCGAGTGCTGGTACTGCGGTCACGAGCTGCCGTTCGTGTGCAGCGAGACGATGTCGATCCACGCCAAGCTGCACGCCCGTCGGGGTGACGGCACCGAGGTCCCGAGCCTCGGCGGCCTCGGCACCATGGCCGAGATGATGACCGTCGACGAGCGGCTCGTCGTGCCCGTCGAGTCCGACCTGCCCGACGAGCAGCTGGCCCTCATCGGCTGCGGGGTGACGACCGGGGTCGGGGCGGTGCTCAACACGGCGCAGGTGAAGCCGGGCTCGAGCGTGGCCGTGATCGGCTGCGGCGGCGTCGGCCAGTCCGTCGTCCAGGGCGCCCGCATCGCCGGCGCCGAACGGATCATCGCCGTCGACCCCGTCGAGCTGAAGCGCAAGACGGCCGGCACGTTGGGGGCCACCGACCTTGTCGATCCCGCCGCCGGCGACGCGCTGGCCGCGGTGCGGGACCTGACCGGCGGCCGGGGCGCCGACTACGTCTTCGAGGTCGTCGGACAGCCGGAGCTCGTCACGCAGGCCATCGACATGAC
>JAUZEY010000015.1 GCA_030838785.1 Actinomycetota bacterium
TGGAGGTGCTGGTCTGATGCCGTTCTCTCCTGATCTCGACGTCCGGATCACCGACTCCTGCCTCCGGGACGGGTCCCACGCCAAGCGGCACCAGTTCACCGAGGCCGAGGTGCGGGCCATCGTCACCGCCCTCGACGGCGCCGGCGTGCCGGTGATCGAGGTCTCCCATGGGGACGGGCTGGCCGGCTCCTCCTTCACCTACGGGTTCTCCGGCACCGACGAGCGCCAGCTGGTGGCGGCGGCGGTGGAGAGCGCGGCGCGGGCGAAGATCGCCGTGCTCATGCTGCCCGGCGTGGCGGTCAAGGACGACATCACCGCCGCCCGCGACCTCGGGGCCTCTGTCTGTCGCATCGCCACCCACTGCACCGAGGCCGACATCTCCGTGCAGCACTTCGAGATGGCCCGGGGACTGGGCCTCGAAACGGTGGGATTCCTCATGATGGCCCACTCCCAGCCGCCGGAGTCGCTCGCCAAGCAGGCCCGGATCATGGCCGACGCCGGCTGCCAGTGCGTCTACGTCGTCGACTCGGCCGGCGCCATGGTCCTCGACCAGGCGGCCGATCGGGTCGCCGCCCTCGTGGCCGAGCTCCGGGTCGACGCCGAGGTCGGCTTCCACGGCCACGAGAACCTCGGCCTCGGGGTGGCCAACACGATCCTGGCCATCCGGGCCGGCGCCACCCAGGCCGACGGCTGCACCCGCCGCTTCGGCGCCGGCGCCGGCAACACGCCGACCGAGGCCCTGGTGGCGGTGTGCGACCGGCTCGGGATCCGCACCGGAGTCGACACCTACGGCATGTTCGACGCCGCGGAGGACGTCGTGCTCCCGGCCATGGACGAGGAGTGCAAGCTCGACCGCATGGCCCTGGTCATGGGCTACGCCGGCGTGTACTCCAGCTTCCTCAAGCACGCCTACCGCGTCGCCGACCGCTACGGCGTGTCGGGCACCGAGATCCTCGTCGAGGCCGGCCGCCGCAAGCTGGTGGGCGGCCAGGAGGACCAGCTCATCGACATCGCCGTCGCGCTGGCCGGCACGCCGTGACACCACACGCAACCGTGATCGGCTGGCAGCTCGGCGTCGCCGGCGCCGGGGAGCTGACCGACTCCATGGTCCTGGCCGCCGGGGCCGTGCTGCCCGCCGCCGACGCCGGACGACCGAGGGTGGCACCGCAGGTCATGTTCCTGCTGCGGGAGGACATCGAGGGTCCGGGTCTCACGGCGGCCGGCGTCTGCGCCGCCACCTCGGTGGCGGCCGGGTTGGCGGTCACGGCCGACGACGGCGTCACCGTGACCGGGGTCCGCTTCGCCGCCCACGCCCTGCCCTGCGACTTCGACCTCTCCCTCGTGGGAGCGCTGCTGGAGCTGGGCGGCGACGTGGTCGCCACCGCCGCCGGGGCGGCGATCTCGGGCCACCCGGCCGAAGCCGTGGCCCGGTTCGCCAACGAGCGGGCCGCGGCCGGGGCCGGGCCGCTCCGGCGGGGCCAGATCATCGGTTCCGGGCTCCTCGTCGAGCCGATACCCGTCACGGCACCGGGCGAGGCCGCCGCCGTGTTCGGCCGGCTCGGCACCGTCAGCCTCGCGGTCGTGTGATCGTGCCCCGAACGGCGATCAGCCCGGCGGGCTGCCCTCCGTCGGCGGACGACGTGACCGGTTGGCTCCGGCGGATGATCCTGGTCGGGGAGCTGGCGCCGGGTTCCCGGGCGACGCAGGACGAGCTGGCCCAACGGCTCGGGGTGAGCACCATGCCCGTCCGCAAGGCATTGCTGCAACTGGCCGCCGAGGGGCTCATCGAGGTCTCGCCCCGCCGGTCGTTCCGGGTCGTCCAGACCACGCCCGACGACATCCGCGACGTCTACTGGATCCAGGCCCGCATCGCCGGCCAGCTCGCCCACCGGGCCGCCCGGTTGGTCGACGGCGCGGGGCTGGCCGAACTGGCCGAGGCCCACGATGCCTTCTGCGCCGCCGGCGCCGCCGGCCGCGCGGCGGACCTGGAGGCGGCCAACTGGCGCTTCCACCGGCTGGTCAACCGGGCTGCCGCCTCCCCCAAGCTGCTGCTCACGCTGCGGACGACGCTGCGGTTCATCCCCGACGACTTCTACTGCCTGGTGCCCGACTGGGCGCCGGCGTCGGAGCGGGGCCACCGCCGGCTGCTCGATGCCCTCGCCGCCCATGACGCCGACGAGGCCCGGGCGGCGGCCGAGGATCACGTGCGAGAGGCGGCCGACCTGCTCCTTTCCTCGTTCTCCAGCCAGGGTTTCTGGCAGGCGCCGACCGCCCCCGTCCTGGAGGTGTGGCGGTGACCGGCCCCCTCACCGGCGTGCGGGTGCTCGACTTCTGCCACTTCCTGGCCGGGCCCTACGCCGCGCTGGCCCTGGCCGATCTCGGCGCCGACGTGATCAAGGTCGAGGATCCCGGCCACCCCGACGAGGCCCGGAGGGTCGGGCCCTGCTTCGACGGCGACGAGTCGGTCTACTTCCGGTCCCTCAACTGGGCCAAGCGCTCCGTTGGCCTCCGGCTCGGCTCACCGGAGGGGAGGGCCGTCGCCCTCGACCTGGTGGCCGAGGCCGACGTCGTGCTCGACAACTACCGGCCCGGCGTCATGGCCAAGCTCGGTCTCGACCCCGACACCCTGGCCGGCGTCAACCCCCGCCTCGTGACGGTGTCGCTGAGCGGGTTCGGCGCCACCGGCCCGTCGGCCGCCCGGCCCGGCTACGACTACACGATCCAGGCCCTGGCCGGAGTGATGAGCCTCACCGGCGAGCCGGACGGGCCGCCCGGCAAGGCCGGCATCTCCTACGTCGACCACGCCGGGGGCCTGGCCGCGGCGCTGGCGGTGTGCGCCGCCCTGGTGGAGCGGGGCCGGACCGGGCTCGGCCGCCACGTCGACGTCGCGCTGTTCGACGTGCAGGTCTCGATGCTCACGTACCTGGCCGCCTGGCAGATGAACGGCGGGTTCGTCCCCGGCCGCACGGCGAGCGCCTCACATCCCTCGATCGTGCCGGCCCAGAACTTCGCCGCCGCCGACGGCCACCTGTCGCTCTTCGTCGGCAACGACCCGATGTGGGCCCGCCTGGTGGCGGGCCTGGACGACCCGCGAGTCGCCGACCCGGCCTGGGCCACCACCGCCGGCCGCTACGAGCACAGGGCGGCCGTGATCGGTTGCCTGCAAGGGATCCTGGCCCAGCGCCCGGTGGCCGAGTGGGTCGAGCGACTCACTGCCAACGGTGTGCCCTGCGCCCCGGTGAACGGCATTGCCGAGGCCCTGGCCGACCCCCAGGTCGCGGCCCGGGGCCTCGTGGCCGACGTCCCCGGCAGCGGCGCCGGCGGCCGCGGAGTCGCCCGGTATCGGTGCGTGCGGGGCCCGTTGCCCACCGCCGGGCCTCCGCCGACCACCGGGGCTCCGACCCTCGGTCAGCACACGACCGAGGTACTGGCCGAACTCGGCTACGGGCCGGAGCGGCTGGCGGCACTGGCCGCGACGGGCATCATCGCCGGCGGAGTGGCCGACCCGGTGGAGGCGGGCGCCGGAACGGCTTGACGCCTCTGCCGGCGATCGGTAGGCTGCGATATGATATCGCAACGACGTGAGGGGGAGCTGTGGACCTCGGCATCGCGGGCAGGGTGGCCTTCGTCTCCGGCGGGAGCATGGGGATGGGCCGGGCCACGGCCGAGCTGTTCGGGCAGGAGGGCTGCCGGGTCGTGGTGGCCGCCCTCGAACGGGACCAGGAGTCGATCGACGACACGGTGAAGGCCATCGTCGGCGCCGGCAGTGAGGCGGTGGGCGTGGCCGGCGACCTCACCGTCAAGGCCAACGTGGATATGGCGGTGGGCTCGGCCCGGGAGGCATTCGGGGTGACGCCCGACATCGTGGTGGCCAACGTCGACGGCCCCGGGGCCGGCTACTTCGACGACGTGGCCGACGAGGACTTCGACCGGGCCCACCGGCAGATGACGATGAGCATGGTCTACCTGTGCCGGGCGGTCGTCCCCCGTATGAAGGAGCAGCGCTGGGGCCGGATCATCTGCCTCAACTCCATGGCGGCCAAGGAGCCGCCGCCGGAGCTGGCCCACATCCTGGCCAACGGCGCCCGGGCGGCGGTCGTGGCCTTCAACAAGTCGCTGTCCAACGAGGTGGCCCGGTACGGCATCACGGTGAACACCATCGGCACCGGCTGGTTCGCCACCGCCCGCATGCTGAAGTACGTCGACCACATGGCCGCCGAGCAGGGCATCCCCGCCGCGCAAGCGCTGGCCCAGGTGGAGGACATGATGCCGGCCAAGCGGGTCGGCAAGCCGGAGGAGATGGCGGGCACGATCGCCTACCTCGCCTCGGAGTACGCCGGGTTCATCAACGGCGAGCTGATCAACGTCGACGGCGGCCTCCACCGGAGCGCCTTCTGATGACCGGCGCCAACAAGGGGGCCGTCCTCGAGTGGCTTTCGGCCCTGTCCGAGGCCCGCTACGACGACGCCTGGGCGCTCATGGATCCCGCCGCTGAGTACTGGGTGCTGCGGCGGCGGGTCGCCATCCCGATGGTCGAGTTCGCCGACCT
The DNA here is from genome assembly GCA_030838785.1 of Actinomycetota bacterium. Lineage (GTDB taxonomy): Bacteria > Actinomycetota > Acidimicrobiia > IMCC26256 > BP-133 > BP-133. Next base: position 4,550 of record JAUZEY010000015.1, read on the forward strand.
CTACGTGGGACACATGAAGAAGACGTTCGTCGACGGGCTGCGCTTCACCCCCACCACGTTGACCGCCGAGGACGACCGGGTGGCGGTGCTGGCCGACTCCGACGGCGAGCTGGTCAGCGGTGGCCGCTACGACAACTCGTATCACTTCCTCTTCCAGCTCCGCGACGGCCTCATCACCAAGGTCTGGGAGTACGGCGACACCTACCAATCCTGGAAAGCGTTTGGAGGCAACAGTGAGTGACGAACTCCGCTTCGACGGACGGGTGGCGGTCATCACCGGTGCCGGCCGGGGAGTGGGCCGGGAGTACGCCCTGCTCCTCGCCGCCCGGGGCGCCACCGTCGTCGTCAACGACCTCGGCTGCGCCAGCGACGGGACCGGCGCCTCGCCCGGCCCGGCCGACGAGGTCGTGGCCGAGATCACCGCCGCCGGCGGCACGGCCCTGGCCAACGGCAACGACATGACCACGGCCGACGGCTGCGCCGGACTGATCGCCGCCGCCCAGGAGGCGTTCGGCCGGGTCGACATCCTCATCCACAACGCCGGCTACGTGTTCGGCGACTTCGACGCCCTCCTCGACATCCACGTCCGGGCCGCCCATCGCCTCACCGAGGCCGCCTGGCCGATCATGACCGGGCAGGGCTACGGCCGGATTCTCCTCACCTCGTCGGGCGCCGGCCTCTACGGCTCCGGCCTCATGCCGTTCTACGGCGCGGCCAAGATGGCCGTGTTCGGCCTGGCCCGCTGCCTGTCCGACAAGGCCGCCGGCACCGGGATCAAGGTCAACCTGATCGGGCCCTGCGCCGCCACCCGGCTCGTCACCGAGCTGCCCAAGTCGGACCCGATGGACTGGGTCATCGCCAAGGCCGATCCGGCGCTGATCGCCCCGGCGGCGGCCTACCTCGTCCACGAGGACTGTCCGGTCACCGGCGAGATGCTGTCCGTCGGCGCCGGGCGGGTGGCCCGCAACTTCGTGGCCGAGACCCACGGCTACCTCAACCCCGACCTCACGCTGGAGGATGTGCGGGACCACTTCGGCGAGGTCGTGGCGGAGGACGGCTACCACGTCCCCGCCGACATGAACGAGCTCGTCGACGTCTTCATGAAGATCGTCGGCCCGTGACTCGGGAGGTTCACCAGCCTCCCCCGAGGCAAGACGGAGACACCATGACCGCCACCATGAAGGCCGCCGTCGTCCGGGAGCCGGGCAAGATCAGCGTCGAGGCCGTCGACCGGCCCGAGCCGGGCCCCGACCAGGTGCTGGTCAAGGTGCACGCCGCCGGCGTGTGCCACACTGACCTCACCGCCCTGCGGGGCCTCGTCCCCCTGCCCCTGCCGCTGGTGCTGGGCCACGAGGGCGCCGGGGTCGTCGAGGCGATCGGGTCGGGCGTCACCGGGCTCGAGGCCGGCGACCACGTCGTCCTGTCGATCACCTACGGCTGCGGACGGTGCCGCCAGTGCCAGAAGGGCGCGTACGGCCTGTGCGAGGTCGGCGCCCCGGTGGCCCTCGGCGGCGTCCTGCCCGACGGTGCCTCCCGCCTGGCCAAGGACGGCGAGCGCCTGCACCACTTCCTGTTCCAGTCGAGCTTCGCCGAGTACGCCGTGGTCCCCGCCGCCTGCGCGGTGAAGATCCGGAAGGACGCACCGCTCGACGTCGTCTGCCTCCTCGGCTGCGGCGCCATCACTGGCTACGGCGCGGTGATCCGCCGGGCCAAGGTGGCGCCGGGCGACAGCGTGCTGATCATCGGCGCCGGCGGTGTCGGCCTGGCCGCCGTCATGGCCGCCCGCCTGGCCGGCGCCAACCCCATCATCGTGAGCGACGTCAACGACGACGCCCTGGCCCTGGCCAGAGAGGTGGGCGCCACCCACACCGTCAACGTCAGCACCGGCAAGACCGCGGTGGGCGAGGCCCAGCGCCTGACCGGCAGCGGCGTCGACTTCGCCTTCGACGCCGTGGGGACCTCGGCCACCATCGACGAGGCCTTCCAGTCGCTGTGCAACGGCGGCGAGGCGGTGGCCATCGGGCTGGCCGACTTCGCCGCCACCGCCAGCGTCCCCGTCTTCAACCTCATCTACGAGAAGCGCCTCACCGGCACCAACAACGGTTCGATCCGGCCCCACGTCGACATCCCGGCCGCCGTCGACCTGTTCATGGAGGGCCGCCTCCCGCTCGACCGCCTCGTCACCCGCCGCTACGACCTCGACCAGGTCGACACGGCCCTGGCCGACATGGACGGCGGCTCCGGCCGCGGCGTCATCGTCTTCTAGAACCACCCATCGTCTTCCAGAACCACAGGAGAAGCCCACCAGT